>CANFED010000084.1 GCA_947445995.1 Oxalobacteraceae bacterium
GATCTGGTGATCGTGCGTAGCGTCGATAATCGGATTGCGGCATTTGATGTCGCCACCGGCACGCGCCGCTGGTTTTTGCAGCGCACGACACCGGCGCTGACTCTGCGTTCGGCACCGGGCATCATCGTCAATGACACGGCGGCATTTGCCGCGATGCCAGGTGGGCGTCTGCTGGCGATGACACTCAATAACGGCGCGCCGCTGTGGGAGGTCGCCGTCGGTGACCCGCGTGGTGCCACAGAACTCGAACGGGTGTCGGATACCTCCGGCAACCCGGTCATCGTCGGTCGCGAGATTTGCGCGGTCGCTTACCAGGGCAAGGTTGGTTGCTTTGACCTCGCCAGTGGCACGGTGCGCTGGTCGAAAGACTGGTCTAGCGACGTGGGTGTTTCTGCCGACCAGCGTTTCCTGTTTGCGGCCAGTGACGTGGGTGCCGTGTCGGCATTTTCCCGCGACACCGGAACCAATGTCTGGCGCAACGACAAGCTCGGGTTTCGCAGGCTGTCTGCACCAGCGTCTTTCGGTCGTTCGGTCGCCATTGGTGATGGTCAGGGTTATATCCATTTTCTTGCACGCGAAGACGGCGCTTTTCTGGCCCGTGTCGCCACTGACGGTAGCCCGATTCTGGCAACGCCGGTGGTGGTTGCTGATCGCGTGATCTTTCAAACTCAAGCAGGGGCATTGGTCGCGCTGGCGGCCGAGTAAAACTATTTAATGAAGCCGGTAATTGCACTCGTGGGCCGACCAAACGTCGGCAAATCCACCTTATTCAACCGATTGACCCGCTCGCGGGATGCGATCGTCGCCGACATGCCGGGCCTGACCCGCGACCGCCACTACGGTGAAGGTCGCATGGGCGAACGTCCTTTCCTGGTCATCGATACGGGCGGTTTCGAGCCTGTTGCCAAAGACGGCATCATGTTCGAAATGGCCAAGCAAACGCGTCAGGCAGTTGCTGAAGCCGACATGGTGATTTTTATTGTTGACGGACGTCAGGGTATGACGCCACACGACAAGACCATCACCGATTTCCTGCGCAAGTCCGGTCGCCAGGTCATGCTGGTCGTGAACAAGGCCGAAGGCATGCGCTACAGCGCCGTCACGGCCGATTTCTACGAACTCGGCATGGGCGACCCGTATGTGATTTCGGCCGCGCATGGCGATGGCGTGATGGACCTGGTCGAGGAAGCGCTGAACCTGGCGTTTGCGCAAAAGCCGGTTGAGGAAGAACCCTCGGTGGATCTGGGCAAGGCGATCCGTATCGCCATCGTGGGTCGTCCCAACGTCGGCAAGTCGACGATGGTCAACACCTTGCTGGGCGAAGAGCGCGTCATCGCGTTCGACATGCCCGGCACCACGCGTGACTCGATCGAAATCCCGTTTGAACGCAGCGGCCAGCAATACACGCTGATCGATACGGCCGGTATTCGCCGGCGCGGCAAGGTCTTCGAAGCGATTGAAAAATTCTCGGTTGTCAAAACCCTGCAATCGATTTCAGAGGCCAACGTGGTGTTGCTGCTGCTTGATGCGCAACAAGATATCTCCGAGCAGGATGCCCATATCGCCGGCTTTATTCTTGAGTCGGGTCGTGCGCTGGTGGTGGGTGTCAACAAGTGGGATGGCCTCACCAGCAGTCGGCGCGACGAGATCAAGATTGATCTTGATCGCAAGCTCGATTTTCTGTCGTTCGCCAAGTTCCATTACATCTCGGCGCTCAAAGCCACCGGTGTCGATCAATTGATGAAGTCCATCAATTCGGCCTATGCCGCGGCAATGAGCGATCTGTCGACGCCGAAGCTGACCCGTGCACTGATCGAAGCGGTCGAGCATCAGCAGCCTCGTCGCAAGGGTTCGATTCGTCCGAAACTGCGCTATGCCCACCAGGGCGGCATGAATCCGCCTATCGTCGTCATTCACGGCAATTCGCTCGATGCGATCGATGACAACTACAAGCGCTTCCTCGAAAAGCATTTCCGCGAGACGTTTGCCTTGGTCGGTACGCCATTGCGTATCGAGTTCCGGTCAGGTAAAAATCCATTCTCGCGTCACGAAAAATAGAACGTCGCGAACCGGTTGCATGGTTGCGCCGGTTCGGTAATTTTCTCTGCGCATAGTCTGGCGGCAACGCCCGAATTCAATTACATTTTCAAAAGGGGCAGCATAGCCCTTGAAAAGACTGCAAGCCGGCACCAACTCCTTAACAGACCAAAACATCACAACAACACATCGGAGTTTTCATGAGCAACAAAGGGCAAATGTTACAAGACCCATTCCTTAATGCTTTACGCAAAGAGCACGTTCCAGTTTCAATTTATCTGGTCAATGGCATCAAGCTGCAAGGACACATAGAGTCCTTCGATCAATACGTTGTCTTGCTGCGCAACACCGTTACCCAGATGGTGTACAAGCACGCAATTTCTACCGTCGTTCCTGCACGCGCAGTGACCCTCAATCTCGAACCTGAAGCAGACTGACGAGATGCCGATCCTAGCGCCGATGGGGCGCATCTAGCATGCGCGCCGCACTGGTCGGCGTCGATTTCGGCAAGGGCGATTTCGCGGCGAGTCTGGAAGAATTGTCCTTGCTGGCGAAGTCGGCCGGCGCGGTTCCGATCACGTCCATTACCTGCAAGCGCAGCAGTCCCGATGCGGCATTTTTTGTTGGCTCGGGCAAGGCGAGTGAAATCGGTGATGCCGTTATCGACAACGAGCTAGAGCTGGTTATTTTCAATCACGCGCTGACACCGGCGCAGCAACGTAATCTCGAACGACACATGAAAGTCCGTGTCATCGACCGCACCAGCCTCATCCTCGATATCTTTGCCCAACGGGCTCAAAGCCATGTGGGTAAAGTGCAGGTCGAACTGGCGCAATTACAGCATCTGGCAACACGCCTGATCCGCGGCTGGACTCACCTTGAACGACAAAAAGGCGGGATCGGTTTGCGCGGTCCTGGTGAAACGCAGCTTGAAACCGATCGCCGTTTGCTTGGTGAACGGGTCAAGGCACTGCGTGCCAAGCTCGAAAAACTGCAGCAACAGCATGCGACCCAGCGTCGTGCGCGCGGGCGCGGACAAGTGTTTTCCGTGTCGCTGGTGGGATATACCAATGCCGGGAAATCGACATTGTTCAACACGATATGCAAAGCGCGCGTGTATGCGGCTGACCAGTTGTTTGCGACGCTGGACACGACCTCGCGCCGGGTGTACATGGGTGACGCGGGCAATGTCGTGTTGTCGGATACGGTCGGCTTTATTCGTGAATTGCCGCATCAACTGGTGGCGTCATTTCGTGCCACGCTTGAAGAGACCATTCACGCTGATCTGTTGCTGCATGTCGTCGATGCGGCCAGCCCAAACCGGCTGGAGCAGATTGAGCAAGTCAATAGCGTTCTCAAGGAAATTGGCGCAGACCAGATTCCACAGATACTGGTCTGGAACAAGATAGACGCCGCTGGCCTGGAGCCCGCTTTGGAGCGCGACGAATATGATAAGATTCATCGCGTTTTTGTGAGCGCACAAAGCGGCGTTGGCGTTGATCTGCTCCGTGAAGCGATCGGTGAATTTGCAAAATCAAACAGGGCGGCGATGTCTGGCGAAAGTCCCGAGATCCTCTCCTGTGATGCGCCGGTTTGACGGCATGCTTGCGGTATCAATACTCCCTTTAACCATCACTTAAGCCAGATTGCGACCGAATGTTCGTTTCTCTATTAAAAAAATATGGTTTGAAGTTTTCGCTGAATGACCCGCGTTGGGGTCGAGGTTCGCAGGACGACAAACAAAATCCGAATAGCAATCAGGATAATCGGCGCCCACCGGATGGGCCACCTGATCTCGAACAACTGTGGCGCGACTTTAATGTTCGTCTCAACCGGCTGCTCGGCGGCAAAAAGAATGGCGGCGGATCGGATTCCGGCGGCAATGGCGGCGGCGGTGGCGGTTTCAATCCCGACATGCGCGGTGCCGGTGTCGGCGCCGGCGTCATTGCCGTCATTGCAGCTTTCCTTTGGCTCATCAGTGGATTCTTTATCGTTCAGGAAGGCCAGACGGCGGTCGTCATGACCTTCGGTAAAGTCAGTCACATGACTCCCGCTGGTTTTAACTGGCGCTGGCCAACGCCGATTCAGTCGCACGAGATCGTCAATGTCTCGTCGGTGCGTACGGTTGAAATCGGTTATCGCGGTAGTGCAAAAAACAAGCAGCTGGAAGAGTCGCTGATGTTGACCGAAGATGAAAACATCATCGACATCCAGTTTGCCGTGCAATACCGCCTCAAGAATGCAGCGGACTGGCTGTTCAACAACCGCGATCAGGAAGAGATGATCAAGCAGGTTGCCGAGAGTTCGATTCGTGAAGTGGTCGGTCACAGCAAAATGGACTTTGTGCTGTACGAAGGTCGTGAAAAAGTGGCACTTGATGTCGGTCAGTCGATGCAGAAAATTCTTGATTTGTACAAGTCCGGCGTGCAGGTCGCCAATGTGACGATGCAAGGCGTGCAACCGCCAGAGCAAGTGCAAGCCGCGTTTGATGATGCAGTCAAGGCCGGTCAGGATCGGGAACGTGCCAAGAATGAAGGGCAGGCGTATGCCAATGACGTGATCCCGAAAGCACGCGGCGGGGTGTCACGTTTGTTGCAGGAAGCCGAAGGTTACAAGTCGCGTGTGGTGTCAACGTCGGAAGGTGATGCCTCACGTTTCAAGCAAGTGCTGGTCGAATACGAGAAAGCCCCTGCGGTGACCCGCGATCGAATTTATTTGGAAACCATGCAACAAATATTCACGAACACATCCAAAGTGATGATCGACTCAAAGGCCGGTAATAACCTGTTGTATCTGCCCCTTGACAAGTTGATTTCGCAATCGGTTGCGACCGATGCGGCAGGAAAAGTCACGGTGCCAGCAGCGGCTCCTGCGGCAGCAGTCGAAACCACCGACCCACAGCGAGCGCTAGATCCGCGCAGTCGTGACAGTCGCAATCGGGAGGCACGCTAATGAATCGCCTTGTTTCTGCCGGAGTACTGGCACTGATCGCTCTGTACTTGCTGACCTCGTCGGTCTTTGTCGTCAACCAGCGCCAATATGCGATTGTGTTTGCCCTCGGTGAGGTCAAGCAGGTCATCAGCGAGCCCGGCTTGCATTTCAAGATGCCGCAACCGTTTCAAAATGTGCTGTTTCTCGACAAGCGCATTTTGACCCTCGATACGCCGGATGCGGACCGTTTCATTACGGCCGAGAAGAAAAACATCCTCGTTGATGCCTTTGTTAAATGGCGCATCGTGGCACCGACCTTGTACTTCGTCAGCTTTGGTGGTGACGAACGTCGGGCGCTCGATCGAATGGCGCAAATCGTCAAGGCGGCATTGAACGAAGAAATCACCAAGCGTACAGTGCGGGAAGTGATCTCCGGTCAACGTGGCAGCGTGATGGATGCGATCCAGAAAAAGGTTGCAGAGGAAGCGAAAGACATCGGTGTTGAAATCGTCGATGTTCGTCTGAAGCGGGTGGACTACGTTGAACAGATTAACCTCTCGGTATTCCAGCGCATGAAAGCAGAGCGTACCCGCGTGGCTAACGAATTGCGTTCGACCGGTGCTGCCGAATCTGAAAAGATTCGTGCCGATGCGGACCGTCAGGTGACTGTCTTGCTGGCGGATGCCTATCGCGATGCAGAAACAATGCGTGGCGAAGGTGATGCAAAGGCATCTCGGGTCTATGCGGAGGCGTTCGGCAAGAGTCCCGAGTTCTACAAGTTCTATCGAAGCCTCGAAGCGTATCGCGCCAGCTTCAAGACCCGTAATGACTTGATGGTGCTCGATCCGAGTTCGGAATTCTTCAAGTATTTCAAAAATCCGGGCGCAGCTGCCGCCAGCTCGAAGAAATAATATTGCGGGCAGGGCCGGATGCAGCGTATTCTGCGTCCGGTCCTTGCTCTTCCCCATAAAGGCGCCGAGCCTGCTGTTGTCGCGTTGGTTGGTTCAACCGGAATAGCTGCTGCGGCGCACAGTTGCGTGCGGTTTCGCTGCGACTTGTTCGATTTTTTATCCATACTGCTCCTGTCATGCCCAACTGGCTTCTCCCTGAAAATATTGCTGATGTGTTGCCTTCCGAGGCACGCAAGATAGAAGAATTGCGCCGTCAACTGCTGGATAATTTCCGGCATTACGGCTATGAATTGGTGATGCCGCCGATGCTCGAATACCTCGAGTCGTTACTCACGGGTGCTGGCGCGGATACCGACCTGCGAACGTTCAAGCTGGTTGACCAGTTATCGGGCCGAACCATGGGCGTGCGTTCCGACATGACGACGCAAGTCGCGCGCATCGATGCGCACTTGCTCAATCGGTCGTCGGTCACGCGCCTGTGCTACGCCGGTAGCGTGCTGCACACCCGACCGTCGGGACTGCACGCGACGCGGGAACCGCTGCAAATTGGCGCCGAGATTTACGGTCACGCCGGTCTCGAAGCCGATGCCGAAATCCAGCAACTGGTGCTGGCGTCGCTCGCTCTGGCCGGCATACAAACCGTGCGACTGGACTTGTGTCACGTCGGCATTGTGCGTGCAATCATGGCGCAGGATGTGGCGGCACGCGCCAACGAAACCGCCTTGTTTGCGCTGCTCAAGGCCAAGGATGCACCGGGCCTGCGTTCGCTGACGGCGTCATTTGGACCGGTTGCCCGCGAAGCGATCCTGGCGCTGCCGGAGTTGTACGGTGATGCCACCACCTTGCTGCGTGCGCGTGCCGTGCTGCCAGCATTGCCAGGCATTGTTGCTGCGCTCGACGATCTTGCCGCGCTGGTGCAACTGGCTGGTGCTGCGCAAGTGACGATTGATCTCGCTGACCTGCGTGGTTATCACTACGAGAGCGGCGCGACGTTTGCGGCCTACGTGTCAGGCCTGCCGAATCCGGTAGCGCGTGGCGGTCGCTACGATCATGTCGGTGAAGCGTTCGGTCGCGCGCGTCCGGCCACCGGCTTTTCGATGGACTTGCGCGAACTGGCGCGTCTGCTGCCTGCTGCACAACGTGTCAGTGCCATTCGCGCGCCTTGGGGTACGGACAGCGCGCTGCGTGACAAGATCGCGCAACTGCGACAGGCCGGCGAGGTGGTGATTCAAAATCTGCCTGGCAACGAAAACGATCAGGGAGAGTTCGATTGCGATCGCGCACTGGTTCTCGATAACGGCAATTGGCTACTCAAAAATTTAGGTTAAGTGATGACTCAGACAAACGTGGTAAAAAATGTGGTGGTGATCGGGACCCAGTGGGGCGATGAGGGCAAGGGCAAGATCGTCGATTGGCTGACCGATCATGCGCAAGGTGTCGTGCGTTTTCAGGGCGGCCACAATGCCGGTCACACGCTGGTGATCGGCGGTAAAAAAACCGCATTGCAATTGATCCCTTCGGGCATCATGCGCGCCGGCGTCGCCTGCTACATCGGCAATGGTGTGGTGCTGTCCGTGCCCGACTTGCTGCGTGAAATCGACAAGCTCCAGGCTGTCGGCGTCGAGGTCGAATCGCGGCTGAAAGTGTCCGAAGCCTGTCCGATCATCTTGCCCTACCACACGGCTCTCGATGGCGCGCGTGAAGCAGCGCGTGGCGCGGCCAAGATCGGCACGACCGGCAAGGGTATCGGCCCGGCCTACGAAGACAAGGTCGCTCGTCGCGCCATCCGTGTCGCTGACCTGCTCAATGAAAAACGCTTTGGCGAAAAGCTGCGCGAGAATCTCGATTTCCACAACTTCGTGCTGACCGAATATCTGAAAGCGCCCGCTGTTGATTTTCAGCAGACCTTCGATAACGCGCTGGCCGATGTGCCACGTCTCGCACCCATGACTGCGGATGTATCGAGCGCGCTGTACGCAGCCTACAAGGCTGGTGCCAACCTGTTGTTTGAAGGCGCACAGGGCAGCTTGCTCGACGTCGATCACGGCACCTATCCGTTCGTCACTTCCAGCAACTGCGTGGCCGGCAATGCCGCCGCCGGTAGTGGCGTTGGTCCGAACATGCTGCATTACATTCTGGGGATTACGAAGGCCTATACGACACGCGTGGGCAGCGGTCCGTTCCCGTCCGAATTGCCTACCGATGCAGGCGTTGGCATGCATCTGTCGAGCGTCGGTCACGAGTTCGGTACCGTTACCGGCCGTCCGCGTCGCTGCGGCTGGTTCGATGCCGCGCTGTTGCGTCGCTCGGTCCAGATCAACGGTGTCTCCGGCATGTGCCTGACCAAGCTGGATGTGCTCGATGGATTGGCATCGCTGAAGATCTGCACCGGTTATCTCATTGACGGCAAGCACGTCGATATTTTCCCGGTCGGTGCCGAAGATGCCGGTCGCTGCGTGCCAGTCTACGAAGAAATGCCGGGCTGGACTGACACCACCGTCGGTGCCAAGACAATGGATGCGTTGCCGGCCAATGCCCGTGCTTACATCCAGCGCATCGAAGAGCTGGTCGGCGTGCCGATCGACATGGTATCGACCGGTCCTGACCGCGAAGAAACCATTGTTCTGCGCCATCCATTCAAGTAAGGAGCGAATTGATCATGTCCTTACCTGTATCGAGCGAGAAGGATCTCTGGGTTTCCTGGGATGACTACCACCGGGCGATCGAGCGCCTGGCAATGATGGTGCATGACTCTGGCTGGAAGTTTGACCAGGTGCTGTGTCTGGCGCGCGGCGGCTTGCGTCCGGGAGACGTGTTTTCACGCATCTTCGACGTGCCGCTGGCGATTCTGTCGACCAGTTCGTATCGCGAGGAAACCGGCACCAAACGCGGCGACCTCGACATCGGCAAGTTCATCACGATGACCCGTGGTTCGCTCGGTGGTCGCGTGCTGTTGCTCGATGATCTGGTTGATTCGGGTGTCACGCTGGAAAAAGTCCAGCATCATCTGAAGACCAATTTTCCTGCTGTGACGGAAGTCAAATCAGCCGTGATCTGGTGCAAGGCCTGTTCGTCGATTCGGCCGGATTTTTATCTGGATTACCTGGACTCGAATCCGTGGATTCATCAGCCGTTCGAAGAGTACGACGGATTGCGTGCACATCAGCTGCATGCCTGGCTGAAAAAGGGCGAGCAGCAGTAAGCGCTCCCTCACGAGACCATGCGCTGCATGGTCTTTTTTTTCGCCTTGATATTCTGGTGGCAGAACGCTGATCTGGATGTCGTCTTGAATTTGCAGGCGAAAAAAAAACCCATTGCCGAAGCAATGGGTTTTTTAATGAAAGGCTTGGTGCCCACGGAGGGACTCGAACCCCCACATCCGAAGACACATGGACCTGAACCATGCGCGTCTACCAATTCCGCCACGTGGGCCTTCCAAAGAAACCGAAGTATAAAGGAAAACCTTGTCCTGTCAAAGTGCCTTTCATGCTGGCCTGCAAATAACTGGTGTGATAGGTTAAACTCGCACACTCCGTTACACTACGCGGGAGCGTCGTTTCGCGAAGTTGCTGTTCCAGAACGCGCCGAGTCCGAAGCAAGTCGACCCCTGATGGTTGCGTGCTGATCAACTCGCCGCGAACGCGCCAAGAGCTTTTCCTGATGTTCTGAATTTTTACCAATAACAACTAACTGATCCAACATTTGAGCCAATACACTATTCCCAGCCGCGAGGAAATTCTCGGCATCTTGCGTACGTCATCCGACGCGCTTAACGCAGAGGCGATTGCCGCTGCTCTCAACGTCCAGGGCGAAGAAATTGACGTCTTGATGCGTCGCTTGAACGCGATGGAGCGCGACGGTCAGATCAAGCCCGATAGCGATGGTCTCTATCAGCTTTCCAGTAACGCCGGCTTCATCGATGGCCGCGTAAGCAGTCATCGCGAAGGCTTCGGCTTTCTGGTGCCGGACGAAGGCGGCGACGATCTGTTCCTGTCAGAAAAAGAAATGCAGAAAGTCCTGCATGGCGACCGTGTCAAGGCACGCATTATCGGCACTGATCGCCGTGGTCGTCCGGAAGGCACCATCGTCGAAGTCGTGTCACGCGCCAACACGCATGTCATCGGGCGTTTGCTCAATGAAAATGGTGTCTGGCTGGTCGCTCCCGAAGACCAGCGCATCGGGCAGGACATTGCCCTGTCGGGTTCGCCCGGTCAGGCCAAGACTGGCCAGGTTGTCAGTGTCCAGTTGACCGAACAGCCATCGCGCTTCAAGCAACCGGTTGGTCGCATCGTCGAAGTGCTCGGCGAAATTGACGACCCCGGCATGGAAATCGAAATTGCGGTTCGCAAGTTTGGCGTGCCACATATTTTTTCGGATGCGGCGCAAAAGGCAGCGGCAAAATTGCCGAGTGAAGTGCGTGCAAGCGATCTGACTGATCGCGTCGATTTGCGCGATGTGCCACTGGTCACGATTGATGGTGCCGACGCACGCGATTTTGATGATGCGGTCTATTGCGAGCCAATCAAGATTGGTCGCGCCGATGGCTTCCGCCTGATCGTGGCGATTGCCGATGTCAGTCACTACGTCAAGCCGAACGAGCCGCTGGATGTAGACGCACTCGAGCGCAGCACGTCGGTTTATTTTCCGCGTCGGGTTATTCCGATGCTGCCGGAAAAGCTTTCGAATGGCCTGTGTTCACTGAACCCTGGTGTCGATCGCCTGACACTGGTGTGCGATGCCGTGATCACCGCCAAGGGCGAGATCAAGGCTTATCAGTTTTATCCTGCAGTGATTCATTCGGCAGCGCGGCTGACCTACGATGAAGTCGCGGTCATCCTCGCCAACACCAAGGGGTCGGACGCGGCCAAACGGCCCGCGCTGGTGCCGCATTTGCTGAATCTGCATGCGGTGTATCACGCCTTGCTCAAGGCACGCCACGTGCGTGGTGCGATTGATTTCGAGACCACCGAAACGTACATCGTCTCCAATGCCAACGGCAAGATCGAGTCGATCCTGCCGCGTACTCGCAATGACGCGCACAAGCTGATTGAAGAGTGCATGCTGGCAGCCAACGTGTGCGCCGCCGATATCCTCGAGCGCCACAAGCAGCCAAGCCTGTATCGCATCCATGCGACGCCGACCAAGGAAAAGCTCAACCAGGTGCGTACCTTCCTCAAGCAGGTTGGCCTCAATCTGGGCGGTGGTGACAAGCCATCGGCTTCCGATTATGCCGAACTGATGCCAAAGATCAAGGCGCGCCCTGATGCCACGCTGTTGCAGACCATGTTGTTGCGCTCGATGCAGCAAGCGGTCTACAGCCCGGAAAACATCGGCCACTTCGGCTTGTCGTACGAAGCCTATGCCCACTTCACCAGCCCGATTCGGCGCTATCCGGATTTGCTGACCCATCGCGCGATCAAGGCGATACTGCTCGGTAAGCGCTACGAACCAAAGGGTATCGACACCACGGTTCTTAACACGACCGTGTCAAATGCCGCACGCAAGCAGGCCGTCAAGGACAAGGCCGAAGGCAAGCAGAAGAACGCTGCTGATCTGACCATCTGGGATGCGCTCGGTGTGCATTGCTCGGCCAATGAACGACGTGCCGATGAAGCCTCGCGCGACGTCGAAGCCTGGCTCAAGTGCTACTTCATCCGCGACAAGCTCGGCGAAGAATTCACCGGCACCATTTGCGGCGTCGCCACGTTCGGTATTTTCGTGCAGCTCGATTCGCTGTTTATCGAAGGGTTGGTGCATGTGACCGACCTGGGTGCCGATTATTTCCAGTTCGACGAAGCCCGTCACGAATTGCGTGGCGAACGCAGCGGCATGCGGTACCAGTTGACGGACCGGGTCACCGTGCAGGTTGCCCGTGTCGATCTCGATGCACGCAAAATCGATCTGAAACTCGTCACCGAGCCAGGCATCAAGACCGTCCTCAAAAACGAGTCCCGGCGCGCCGAAGAAGAACATCAGGAAAGCGATCCATCCGGTCGCCGTCATTCCCCCACCTCACCAGCAGACCGTTCGCGTGCGCCGAAAGCGTATCCGAAAGCAGGCAAGAAGAAGCGATAAGACCCATGAGTAAAATGATATTCGGCTTCCACGCCGTGACCGCGCGCTTGCGCCACGAAGCGTCGAGCGTAGAAGAAATCTACGTCGATACGGCACGTCACGATCAACGCATGAAAGACATGCTCAAGGCCGCAGCGGCAGTCAAGGTGCGTGTTATCCAGGCCGATGACCAGCGTCTGTCGAACATGGTCGGCACACGCCGCCATCAGGGCGTGGTTGCCAAAGCCGGTGAAGTTTCCCTGGCCCGCAACCTCGATGAATTGCTCGATGCGATCGATGGGCCGCCGCTGTTGCTGGTCCTTGACGGCATCACCGATCCGCATAACCTCGGTGC
>CANFED010000085.1 GCA_947445995.1 Oxalobacteraceae bacterium
TCGGACAAGCCGGCCGGATCGCGAAACAGATAAGTCTGTACGTCGATCAGTGCGCCGTCCTCGCCCGTGGCATGCAAGCCGATGCGGTGATACGCCTCGCCTTCGAAGTGATCGAGCGCGGCCAGATCAGCGGCATCGATGTCGCGATAAATCAGTCCGCTTACGCTGGTACCGGCCTCAATGACGATGCCGGGATAGGTGTCACCGCTGACCGCATAGCGCCGATGGCCCTCGATGTGCGCCGGCTGCGAGACGTAACTGCCGCGTACGACACGCTGCCAGACTTCCGGGAACATCAGCGAACCATAGGTAAAAACGTGGATGGGCATGACTCAGGCCTGAAGAATAATGACGCGCTATTCTGCCATGCCGCGCCGGACCTATTTGCGCGTCACCACATTGAGGCCCGGCCTCAACTCGACCGCATCGATATAACCGATGCCGCCCGGCGTGTTCAGCACATAACGGATGACATCGGCGGCCGACTCCAATTCGACCGGCGGCGTGCCCTTGCCGATGTAACGACGCACGGTCCAGTAGGCATCGTACTTTTCATCTTCCTCGTCAAGGTATTCGCGCAGGAAACGGGTGCGCTCCTGAGAGCCAGACTTCAATGCGACCGGCGTCACGCTGACACCGGCGACGGCAATGAATTTTCCGGTGTAGATTTTTTTGACGGTCAGCGCATCCATTTTCGGCACATTGCTATTACCGATGACAACGATGTCGGCGGCCCTTGCCGGCAGCGTCATCAGCAGCACGCACAAGGCCATGATCCGGGGGAGGAGTGTCATGATCATCCTCTCAGAACACGAAGCTGCAGGACAGCGACAGCACATTGACCACCTGATTACCCGATTCGCCACCGACAGGCGCATCGATCAGGCCGGATACCAGACCCGTGCGGGTGCGCGTCCATTCGGCCTTGAGCTTGCTGGTCGGACTGAGCCGGTACGAGGTGCCCAGCGCCCAGGTGGTCTGATCGAACGGGGCGATACTATCGGCACCGGCACGCTGCGAGGCATTGATCCGGGCCGCTCCGGGGATGAAAGCGGGCACCCGGCTGGCGTTGACCTTGCTGTAGAAATCACGCACTTCCGGTGCCGACAGCAAGCGCCCGACACTGACGTACGGCGTCCATGCACCGACCGAGCGCAGCACGGCCAGATAGGCACCCCGCGTGTTGGCACCGGTATTGACACCCAGTACATTGCGCCGCACGTATTCACCGACGAGGCGGAAATCCGCACCGACACCAATGTCCGCACCCATTGCATACGTCGGACTATGGACTTCATCGACACTGACCAGCCCCGGCCCCGGCATCAGCGACGACACCTGGTAGTAACTGATACCCGGCGCAATCGTCACGCTCGGAAAAGTCTTCGGCGTGGATTGGCCGTCGCGCACTCTAACCCGCACATCATGAGCACCGAGTCGGTACAGGTTGTCATCCTGCTGAAAAGTCAGCACCAGTGCGCGTGCCTTGACCTTGACCGGCGAAAAAACCGCCCCCGGCAAACCGGCAGCCGGGTTATCGCGCAGATAGGTGCGATACGTGGTGTTGGTCGATCCGAGGTAGCCATCGAGCGTCCATTCGCCGGCCGGCGTATTCCAGGTCTTGCTGACAGCCAGTCCGTCAAAGTCGGTTGTCGGCGAGGTCGAATAGACTTCGGTCGGCAACTGGGCGAAATCAAACGTGGTGCCCACGTCGGTACTTTCGCTACGCAGGTAGAGCGGCACGCGCAGGCGACCGGCCCGCACCAGCCAGTCATTGCTCGGACGCCAGGACAGAAAGGCCCAGCTAATCGTTGCATCGGTCGTCGTGTCGCTCTTCAGTGACGCCGCGACCTTGCCCTGCAAGGTCGCGCTGAACTGGTCATTGATGCGGGCATCGACTTGCAGGCCCAGCACGCTGTCGCGCTTGAAGGTGCCACCGTCATCGACGAAGCGCTGGTAGTTGTAGGGCTGGTCCGAGCGGCTATAGCCGACCGTGCCGAAACCCGACGTCGACAGATCGAGCGCGACGGCAGGCAATGTCATGGCGGTACCTGCGGCCAGCATGACGAGGTAAGCGGGGATTTTTTTCATGGCGGGCTCCATCCGGTGGCGACCGGTACTGCGATAGAAATTCATGCGTGATCGGACCATTGTGCGGCGATGCGTTCGAATTCCGGCCGGATGGCGAGGAAGGCGTCCACCACATCAGGATCAAAATGCAGGCCGCGACCGGCCACGATGATGGCGCAGGTCTCGTCAATGTTCATTGGCTCCTTGTACGGTCGGCGCGATAGCAGTGCATCGAAGACATCGGCCAGTGCCATCAATCGTGCCGACAGCGGAATGGCATGACCCGCCAGGGCGTCGGGGTAGCCGGAGCCATCCCATTTTTCATGGTGCGACAGCGCGATTTCCATCGCGACATCGAGGAACTGGCCGCGCTCGCCCATCAGCGCACCGGCCTGTACCAGCATGTCGTAGCCGCAGCGCGAATGGGTTTTCATGATGGTGAATTCGTCGCTGGTGAGCTTGCCGGGCTTGAGCAGGATTTCATCGGGGATGGCGATCTTGCCGATGTCATGCAGCGGCGCGGACTTGCTCATCTGTGCGATATAGCCGGGTGTCAGGCGATGGCGATATTGCGGCAGACGCGCCAGTTCGACACCGAGCAGCCGCACGTATTCCTGGGTGCGACGAATATGGTTACCCGTGGTTTCGTCACGGAATTCGGCCAGCGACACCATCACGCAAATGGCGGCATCCTGCAGGTGATTGATCTCCGACAGGCGCTGGTCGACCTGCTGCTGCAGCCAGGCATTGCGGTCTTGCAGGAACGCTTGCCATGACTGGATGTCCAGGTGGGTCTTGACCCGCGCTGCGACAATCAGCGGGCTGATCGGCTTGTGGATGAAATCAATCGCACCGACGGCAAAGCCCTCTTCCTCAGCGGCGCTGTCGGTGCGTGCTGTCAGAAAAATCACCGGGATATGCCGCGTCACCGGATCCATCTTGAGGCGCCGGCAGACCTCGAAGCCGTCCATGTCCGGCATCATGATGTCGAGCAAAATCAAATCCGGCGGCGCGGTCGACGCCAGCGCCAACGCCTTCGGTCCGTTACTGGCGACCTTGACTCGATACAGATCCTTGAGCAGATGCGTCAGTACACTCAGGTTGAGCGGGGTGTCGTCGACCACCAGAATGGTCGCACGCGGCTTGTCTGACAGAGTCATGCGGCTGCTTGTCCCGGTGTGGCATCGGCGAGCATCGCCAATGCGCTATCAAATTCAAAATTTTGTAATGCGCTGCCGATGCGTTGTCGCTGTGCCGGCGACAACACGCCGGCGAGACTGTGACCGTGCTGCTGCCACAAGTCGAGCGCCTCGCTATCGCCTTCCTCAAGCAGTTGGCGTAACTGGCGCAGACAGGCCGGTGCCGACAGTTGCGCGCTGGCAGACGTCGCCGCGACGCTTGCGGCGACTGCCTGCGCCGCGAAATACTGCTGCAGGCCAGTCAGCAACGGCGTGATCACTTGTGCCACACGCTCCTGTGCCTCGGTGGCCGCATCGGCGTGCCGCTCGGCGCACGCCCGTTCGAGTACGGCAGCCGGTTGCCGCAAGTCGACCATGCCGAGCGTGCCGGCCAGTCCCTTGAGCGTATGCGCCAGCATTTCCATTTGCTGCCACTGTTCGTCGGCCAGCAATTGCCGCAAACGTTCATTGCAGTCCGCGTAGCTCTCGACGAACATCTCCAGGAATTGCAAATACATCGATTCCGATTCCGCAGAAAATCGCACGCCCTCGGCCGTATCGAGACCGTCGATACACGGCAGTGTCGTGCAGGTATCGGCTAGCGCGGCTGGGCCGGCAACCAGCGCGACGTTGCTCGCCGGCACCGGGTGCCGTGCCGGGCCATAGCGCGCCAGCATCGCGTACAACACTGCCGGCTCGACCGGTTTGCTGAGGTGGCCATTCATGCCGGCGGCGATGCAGCGTTCGCGCTCCTCGATCATCGCGTGGGCGGTCATCGCAATGAGAGGCAGGTCGGCAAAGCGCGGATCGGCACGCACCCGCGCGGTCGCTTCGTAGCCATCCATCACCGGCATCTGCAAGTCCATCAGCACCACATCAAACTGGTCCGCTGCCTCTGCCGCCAGCAGGTCGAGTACTTCCCGGCCATTCCTGGCCAGCGTCACCTGGGCACCGCGACTTTCGATCAGTTCGATCGCCAGTTGCTGGTTAATCGCATTGTCTTCGGCCAGCAGCACGCGCATGCCGCTCAAGTCCACCGCCGCAAAGTCATCGGTTTGCTGCGCACGCGCCGCATCCTCTCCGTGCGCCAGCGCGAACCGTGCCGTGCAGTGAAAACGCGCGCCTTGCCCGGCAAGGCTCTCGGCCCAGATATGACCACCCATCAGGTCGACAAATTTTTTCGAGATGCTCAGACCCAGTCCGGTACCGCCGTACTTGCGGGTAGTCGAACCATCTGCCTGGGTAAACTCCTGGAACAGGCGTGCCAGCTGGGCATCCGCCATGCCGATGCCGGTATCGGTGACGATGAAATGCAGCAGCACGGCATCGTCACCGTGCTGGTCGATACCCACCTCCAGCGTCACGCTGCCGTGATCGGTGAACTTGACCGCGTTCGACAACAGATTGGTCAGTACCTGTGACAAGCGCAGCGGGTCGCCTAGCAACGCGCCCTGCCGCCCCTGCAGTAGCGGATCGGCGAGCACCGAGGACAGCACCAGACCCTTGTCACGAGCCGGCTCGATCAGTAACTCAAGGACCTTGGCGATCACGTCATCGAGCAGGAACGGGACATGTTCGAGTTCAAGCTTGCCGGCTTCAACCTTGGAAAAATCGAGGATGTCGTTGAGCAAACCCAGCAGCGATTTGGCCGACAGATGGGCCTTGCTGACGTAATCATGCTGGCGCTCGGTGAGGTCGGTGCGCAGCGCCAGATAGGTCATGCCGATGATGGCATTCATCGGGGTACGGATTTCATGGCTCATGTTTGCCAGGAACATCGATTTGGCGCGGGTCGCGTCTTCGGCTTTCTGGTTGGCCGCTTCGAGCGCGTGCTGCGCTTCCAGACGCAAGCCGATGTCGCGCTCGATCGACTCGGCCATCCCGTCGAGCGTCGCGCCCAGCGACACCAGTTCCCGCACGCCCTGTGTACTGCGCCAATGCGGCAATGCGGCTGTCGCGATGCGCGTCGAGTAATCGCCGGAGGCCAGACGTCGGGCTGCTCCCGATAGTATCTCGATCGGACGCAGCACCTTGCGGCGGATGACTTGCGACGCGGCCAGAATCATCAGCAGCGTGAAACCGACGCTGCAAGACATCCAAAAAATCCAGCGTTCAAGGTCCTGTGCTGCGCGCGACACCGCCTGGTTGGTGCGCGCATCGACCAGCAAACTGAGCACCGCGACCGATTTCGACAAGTCCGCCTTGAGCGCGTTGTAGGGTTTGCTATACACCAGCTGGTTGGCGAAGATCAGGTGCGGCTCTCCATCGGAGACGAACTCTTGCGTGGCCGGATCGAATAATCCCTGGGTCGCGGCGAAGGCGATTTGTTCCATCTGCTTCATCGCATTGGTGGCGATATTGACGTCGTTGAGCGCCTTGAATTCATCGGCACTGAAGCCCAATGATTTCATCCGATCGGCAAACGAAACCTTCTTTCCCTGCACCGGCATCCTGTGGGGAGTCACGCCGGCAATCACCATGTCCCAGTAGGAATCGGTGTCATAGCCGGGGGGCTGCGGCTTCTCGCCTTCGCGTATGCCCAGGATGTCGTAGTAGTAGGTCAGATAGCGCGCTTCGCCGGTACTGGTGTACGTGCGCACGAGGCTGGTCAGCCGCTCGGTATCGTCCTTGAGCTTCTCGGCCAGCAGGATGGCATCCTGACGATGCGCTTGCGCCATCACGACGCTGTTATAGGATTGCTGGATCATGACCAGAAAGATGGCGTTGGCAACCAGTGCCAGAATCACCACAAGCGAGAACCAGAAGGATAGTTTTTTTAGTTTCACGATATTAGCTTGTCGGTTCACGCCTGCTCCGACCGCTACCCCTGGCATTCCTGCTTATCAAAAAGAGCAAAAATACCGATGGGCATGCAGCTATGACCAATTATTCACTGGTGTGGAGCAAGGCATTGCCAGCATACCAAACAAGCTTAGAAAGTTCCTTAAAACAATTGAATATTAGCAATACTTTTAGTGACCTATGATTTGTGCTTTGAAATTACCGTACGTTTTTTGGTTGTACAAAAGACCGGGGCTTGTTGCCGGGTGCTATTGGCGAGTGCGCAGTAACAACCGCAGGGCTTTGCGCCAGCTACGCCACTTCGACCCCGGCGGAGGCCGCCAGAATCGCGAACCATTCTTCGCGCGTCAGCACCAGCTGTGTTGCCGCGACCGCCTCGGCAATCGCGGCGATCCGGCCGGAACCGGTCAGTACCAGCGGCCGTGACGGATGACGCAGCACCCAGGCGGTGGCGATGACGGCGGGCGACACGGCATACGTCGCAGCAATCCGTGCCAGCACCGTACGGACCCGCAGCGTTTGCGCATCCGGCTCGCCGAACAGCCGTCCGCCGGCCAGCGCCGACCAGATCATCGGCGCGCAGCGCAAACGCTGGGCCTGGTCCAGCGTACCGTCATCGAGCGCAGGCACATGCAGTACCGACAGCTCGACCTGATTGGTCACCAGCGGATGCCGCGACGCCAGCAAATCAAATTGCGCCGGCGTGAAGTTGGACGCGCCAAAGAAGCGCACCTTGCCGGCGCGCTGCAACTGGCCAAACGCTTCGGCGACTTCATCAGCGTCCATCAGCGGATCGGGGCGGTGGATCAGCAGCAAATCAAGGTAATCGGTACCCAGATTCCTGAGTGATTGCTCAACCGAGGCAATCAGGTGTTCGCGACCGGTATCGTAATGCTTGATGCGATGCGCTGGCCGGTTCGGATGCACCAGCCGGATGCCGCATTTGCTGACGATCTGCAGACGCTGACGCAAGCCCGGTGCCAGCGCCAGCGCTTCGCCGAACAGCGCCTCAGAAGTGTAGCCGCCATAGATGTCAGCCTGGTCCATCGTGCTGACCCCGAGTGCGACGGCTTGCTCGACCAGTGCCAGACGCTGCTGCGGCGTCAGTTGCCACTCACCCAGCCGCCACAAGCCCAGCACGATGCGCGACAACTCCGGACCATCGGGAGCCAGCACAATGCGGGGTGCCTGCATCACCATGCTTTCAGGATCTCGGCGCGCTTGGCCTGGTATTCCTGCTCGCTGATCAGGTCCTGGGTGCGCAAGCGCTTCAGGCTTTTCAGGCGCTCTTCCTGTACGGCGTAGTATTTTTCATCCTGCACCACCGGTGTGGCGATGAGTTGCGCTGGCAGCGCCGGTGCCATCAGCGTCGTCGATCCGCCATTGGCTGCCAGCGGCACCACGACCCAATCGCTGCGCACATGGCGCATGCCATCGTCAGCCAGACGGACCGGCGAGGCCACCGTCCGACTGCCAAAGTCGAACGCGCGGCGCATGCGGGTGGCGCGATAGCGGCCAATGAATTCGACCCGCGCTTCGCCGAACACGATATTGAGTCCCTGCTGGTCGATGAAGGCCCGACCGCTGGTGCCCAGCTTGGCACCAAACAATCCGTTATTGCCACTGCTGACAATGAAGAACAGCGCATCCTGCTGCGGACCGGCCTTGGCAAGTGCCGCCGCGAGGCCACGCGCGAGGTTGCGGGCGCTGTCGTCGCTGAACAATGCCACTGGTGCACTCTTGCCGGCGACCTTGAGCAACGACAACGCGCGACTGACGCTATCGACGGCCAGCACCTGCGGCTGCAGGTTGGCCGGTGCGCTGCCGGTGGACAGATAGATCTGATCAAACTCGCCGTCATTCCAGGCCAGATCACTTGGCATGCACGACGGACAGGCTTCGTAGCTGGAGCCTTCCGCTGCGGCCAGCGCAAAGGGCATCGGCACCGTCAGCGCCAGGCCAAGCAAGACAGGACAACACCGTGAGGACATCGAGGAAAGCAAGGGGCGCATGACAACTCCGTTAGCAAGTAAAAAATCACAGGGAATTCGAATGGAAACCGGAACCGGTTCAACGGCCATGCGGAAATCCTGTTTTCCGTAGCCATTGCCAGCAAAAAATATGTACTTCAGTTACCTGTAGTATTAATACACTAATTTTACAACACGCCGTTAATTAAGTTGTCGTGACCAGCACATGAAGCCTCTCTCTCCTATGAAAATCCATCGAAATCAGCGGATATCCTTATCAAATCACCTGCCCCTCGCCAAATATTCTAAAAAGATCAGCCTAAAAATTTAGTAAAACTACAAAGAACTGCTAGAATAATCCACAGTGAGCTACATAACAGTTAAGCAAAGCACAATGACTGGTCTGTTTTCCCTGCAATTCTTTTGTAGTTTCACTAGATTTTCTGACGCAGCCTCATGCTGCCGATGAAGAGCTAACAACAAGAATCCGGACTGATACCGGTTCACAGGGCGATGCACCGCATCGCGACATGTTTAAAAACAAAACCAATCTGGAGACGAGATGACACGCATTTTGAAGACCTTGCCGGTGGCAGTTGCTTTGACACTGACCGCATCGCTGGCACAAGCCGCCGCACTGCCGATTGATTTCGGCGGCTATTTCCGTTCCGGTTTCGGTACCAGCAGCGAAGGCGGCAAGGAAGCCTGCTTCGGACTGGCTGGGGCCGGCTCCAAATATCGCCTCGGTAACGAGTGCGAGACTTACGGCGAGCTGGCTTTTGGCGGCGAAGCTTTCAAGGGCGAAAACGGATTCAACATCCGCATCAATACCCGGCTGGCATTCGTGCTGCAGCAAAACAAGGATTTCGAGCAATACAGCCCGGCGTGGCGCGAAGCCAATGCCGTCGCCGAAAACATCGGCACGGGTGCGTTCTCGAAAGCCAAGGCCTGGGTCGGCAAGCGCTTCTATGATCGCCAGGACGTGCATATCACCGACTACTACTACTGGGATAACAGCGGTCCGGGTGCCGGCCTCGAAAACATCGACCTTGGCGGTGCCAAGCTGGCCTATGCGATTGTCCGCAATGCCTACACCAACGATAGTTCGCCCACTGCCAACGACGACAAGCGCACGGTCCTGACCCACGATATTCGCTTCTCGGAAATCAAGACCAACAAGGATGGCGCGCTGACCGTCGGTGTCGAATTCATGCAAAAACGCGATGCGGCCGGCGCAACCATGTCGACACCCGGCGGCGTGGTCTCCGCATCCACACCGAGCGGCAACCTGCTCACGCTGCTGCACACCCAGACCGGTCTGTTCGGCGGCTACAACAAGCTCGCGCTGCAGCATGGCACGGGCAGCGGCGCAGGCACGGGCGGCGTCAACTTCGGTGCCAACAAGGATGACAAGGTCACCCGCATCACCGAACAGATCATGTTCCAGCCAGCCGGCACCAAATGGTCAGGCATGGGGACCTTCGTCTACGAAAAAGCCGAAACCTCCAATGGCGACAAGACCTGGATCTCGGCCGGTGTGCGTCCGGTCTACCACTTTGCCGACAACATGAGCCTGGCCACCGAACTCGGCTACGACCAGGTCAAGCCGGATGGCCAGGCCACCCGCAAGCTGACCAAGCTGACCATCGCCCCGCAACTGACCGCCGGCAACGGTTTCTGGTCGCGTCCGGCGCTGCGTGCGTTCTACACCTATGCAAAGTGGAATGATGCTGCACAGACGGCAGCGAACGCCGGTTCGTCACTGTCCAGAACCGGCGTCTTCGGTGCCACTACCAACGGCAGCACGGTGGGCTTCCAGGTCGAAACCTGGTGGTAAGTTGATCAGGAGCCGCAGCGTTCGAACGCTGCGGCTTTTTTGCTTTCTGGACTGCCAAAAGTGTGCCCGGAGCAACAATCAGGCAGGTCGCAGCACCATTGCGGCATGCCGTTTCAAGAAGGCGTTCCATGTCCAATCCCCCCATTGCACACCCTGCTGCCGCGCCCCGTTCTTCCGAGTGGTGGCGCAGCGCTGTCATTTATCAGGTCTATCCCCGCAGTTTTTCCGACAGCAACGGAGATGGCATCGGCGACTTGCCGGGCATTACCGCCCGGCTCGATTACATCGCCGGCCTTGGTGTCGATGTGCTGTGGATTTCCCCATTTTTTACGTCGCCGATGAAAGACTTCGGCTACGACGTCAGTGATTACTGCAATGTCGATCCGCTGTTCGGCACCCTTGCTGATCTCGATGCGCTGCTCGCCCGCGCCCATCAGCTTGGCCTGCGCGTGATGATCGATCAGGTCCTGTCGCACTCGTCGGATGCCCATCCGTGGTTTACCGAAAGCCGCGCCAGCCGCGACAACCCGAAAGCCGACTGGTATGTCTGGGCCGATCCGCAAGCCGATGGCACGCCGCCCAACAACTGGATGGCGGTCTTCGGTGGCTCGTCATGGCAGTGGGATACGCAGCGTCGCCAGTACTACCTGCACAATTTTCTGAGCTCGCAACCGGACCTCAATTTTCATTGCGTGGCGGTGCAGGATGCACATCTGGCCAGCCTGCGTTTCTGGCTTGAGCGCGGTGTCGATGACTTCCGGCTTGATGCCTGCAATTTCCATTTCCATGACCCGCAATTGCGAAACAATCCGCCGGCCACCAAGCGCGATACCAGCACCGTCACCGACGTCAATCCATACGGCATGCAAGCCCATGTCTATGACAAGACCCGCCCCGAAAACCTGGCCTTTCTGGTACGCCTGCGCACCCTGCTCGACGAGTTCGGCGCGGTCGCCGTCGGCGAAGTCGGGGCCGACGATTCGCTCGCCGTGATGGCCCAATACACTGCCGGCAGCGACAAGCTGCAACTGGCCTACAGCTTCAATTTGCTGACGCCCGAATGCTCTGCCGCGCATGTCCGCGAGCAGATCACGCAGTTCGGCGCGCGGGTTGCCGACGGCTGGGCCGCCTGGCCGATCGGCAATCACGACAGCATCCGCGTGATGACCCGCTGGGGCGGCACGCAGCCATCGCCAGAACTGGCCAAGGTGTTGCTGGCGATGCAGTTGTCGCTGCGCGGCACGCCGTGTCTGTATCAGGGTGACGAGCTGGCACTGACCGAAGCCAATGTCCCATTCGACCAATTGCAGGACCCGTACGGCATCACGTTCTGGCCCGAGTTCAAGGGCCGTGACGGCTGCCGCACGCCAATGCCGTGGCAGGCCGAGGCGAGCCATGCCGGTTTCAGCAGCGCCGCGCCGTGGCTGCCGGTGGCTCCCGAACATGCGCGCTGCGCCGTCGACGTGCAAGATGCCGATCCATCCTCACCGCTCAATTTTGCCCGCCGCATTCTGGCGTGGCGGCGCGCACAACCGCAACTGTCGCTCGGCGAGATTGCCTTTTTCGATGCGCCCGAACCGGTGCTGGCATTGCGCCGGGAGCTGGCCGGTTCGCCCACGATACTGGCTGCGTTCAACCTCGGTGACGCGGCGGTCACGTTCGACTGGCCTGCACTCGAAGGTGCCAGCGTGCTGGACGGCCACGGCCTGATCGGGACCGTGAGCGGCAGCACGATGACCTTGCCCGCCTTCGGCGGCTGGTTCGGCAAGGCCGACTGATGGCCGCGCTGACCCTGACCGGCATCCGCAAATCCTACGGCGATGTCGAAACCCTGCATGGCATCGACCTCACCATCCACGATGGCGAATTCATTGTCTTCGTTGGCCCCAGCGGATGCGGCAAGTCGACGCTGCTGCGCACCATCTGCGGACTCGAAGACATTAGCGCCGGCGACCTGCACATCGGTGCGCGCCGCGTCAACGATATCGCACCGGCGCAACGCGGGATCGCGATGGTGTTCCAGAGCTATGCGCTGTATCCGCACATGAGCGTGTTCGACAACATGGCGTTCGGCCTGAAGCTGGGCGGTCACGACAAGAATGCCGCACGCGATGCGGTGCGGCGTGCAGCGCAAATCCTGTGCATCGAACCGCTGCTCGAACGCAAGCCCAAAGAACTGTCGGGCGGCCAGCGCCAGCGTGTCGCGATCGGTCGCGCGATCGTGCGCAAGCCGGATGTGTTCCTGTTCGACGAACCGCTGTCGAACCTCGATGCCTCGCTGCGGGTGCAGATGCGCATCGAACTGGCCAACCTGCATCGCGAACTCGGCGCGACGATGATCTACGTCA
>CANFED010000086.1 GCA_947445995.1 Oxalobacteraceae bacterium
GCCGAGACCGATGCGACACTGTTCGAACTGGTCGCGCCGGCGCGCAAGATCGGCGTGATCTGCTGCCTGACCTGGTTTCTGCTGCGCTTGGTCCAGAACGTGCAGGATGGCGTGATCGCGCAGCGCACCGCGCGCAATCAGCCGTCCGATCGCACTACCGTCGATGCGGTCGGCAAACTGCTGCGGGTGTCGGTGCTGATTACGGCCGCGCTGGTAATGCTGCAGAGCCTGGGTTTTTCGATTTCCGGCGTGCTCGCTTTTGGCGGTGTCGGCGGTATCGCCGTCGGTTTTGCGGCCAAGGATTTGCTGGCGAATTTTTTTGGCGGACTGATGGTGTACTGGGACAGGCCGTTCGAAGTCGGTGACTGGATTCGTTCACCCGACAAGGAAATCGAAGGCACGGTCGAAGACATCGGCTGGCGCCTGACCCGTATCCGTACCTTCGACGCACGTCCGTTGTATGTGCCCAATGGCGTGTTCAACACGATTGCGGTTGAGAACGCGTCGCGCATGACCAACCGGCGCATCAATGAAACGTTACGTCTGCGTCATAGCGACATCGACAAGGTCGCCGACATCGTCACCGATATCAAGGCCATGCTGTCGACCCATCCCGAAATCGACCAGAATCAGACCACCATCGTCAACTTGCTGCAGTTCGGTCCGTCGTCGCTCGACCTGATGCTCTACACCTTCACCCGCACGACCGCATGGGTGGCCTACCATGCCATCAAGCAGGACGTGATGTTGCAGATCGCCGGCATCGTTGCACAGCATGACGCCGAGATTGCGTTGCCAGCACAATGGCTCAACCTGCAGGACACCCGTGAGCCCGCAGTCGAAGCGCAACCGGTGCGACTGCCTCAGGTCGCGCGTTGACTTGAGAGACAGATGCTGTCAAGAAAGGACCCCTGCCGATGAGAGAATGATCATCAGTGCCCGTCATCGTGTTGGCTCAACGTGCTATTCTGTCGGCAGTTCGAAAAAGTACCCGAATACCCAGCCCTTCCCCACAACTTGATGTGCAATCCGCTAACCGGTCAGGCCGTGTCGCGGAAGGTTAAGCTAACCCGCTAATCTCGCGAAACGCGAAGAAAGGTGCGCAATATGATGCAGCAGTTCCGTTCCAACTCCTATCTGTCCGGAGGGAATGCCCCGTACATCGAAGACCTGTACGAGTCGTACCTCGACAATCCTGGTTCCGTGCCTGACAACTGGCGTTCGTATTTCGATGCGATGCAGCATGTCCCCGCTGTTGACGGTTCCGACAAGCCCGATGTCGCCCACGCTCCTGTCATTGCCTCTTTTGCCGAACGTGCCAAGCAAGGTCCGATCCGCACCGTCGTCGCCTCGGTTGACGTCGAAATGGGTCGCAAGCGCGTTGCTGTCACCCAATTGATCGCTGCGTATCGCTTTCTCGGTAGCCATTGGGCCAACCTTGATCCGCTGCAACGTCAGGAACGTCCGACCATTCCCGAACTCGAACCCAGCTTTTATGGTTTCTCCGATGCCGACATGGACATCGTGTTCAACATCAGCAATACCTATTTCGGCGGCGAAACCTCGACCCTGCGCGACATCCTCAACGCGCTGCGCGATACCTACTGCCGTTCGATCGGTGCCGAGTTCATGTACATCAGCGATCCGGGCGAAAAGCGCTGGTTGCAGGAACGTCTTGAATCAAGCCGCTCGTCAGCGAATTACAGCAATGAAAAGAAAAAGCACATCCTCGACCGCCTGACCGCTGCCGAAGGTCTTGAGCGTTATCTGCACACCCGCTACGTTGGTCAGAAGCGTTTCTCGCTCGAAGGCAGCGAAAGCTTCATCGCCTCGCTCGATGAAACCATCCAGCGCGCCGGCGAAAGCGGCGTGCAGGAAATCGTCATTGGCATGGCCCATCGCGGTCGTCTCAATGTGCTGGTCAACATTCTCGGCAAGACGCCGCAGGAACTGTTCTCCGAATTCGAAGGCAAGCACGCCGACGATTTGCCAGCCGGCGACGTCAAATACCACCAGGGTTTTTCGTCCGACATCACGTCGCCGGGCGGCCCGGTCCATCTGTCACTTGCGTTTAACCCGTCGCATCTTGAAATCGTCAACCCGGTCGTCGAGGGTTCAGTCAAGGCACGGATGGACAGGCGCGGCGACAAGGATGGCTCGCAAGTGCTGCCGATCCTGGTCCACGGCGATGCTGCTTTCGCCGGTCAGGGCGTCGTCATGGAAACCCTGAATCTGGCCCAGACGCGCGGCTACGGCACGGGCGGCACGATGCACATCGTGATCAACAACCAGATCGGTTTCACCACGTCGGACCCGCGCGATTCGCGCTCGACACTGTATTGCTCGGACGTCGTCAAGATGATCGAAGCGCCGGTGCTGCACGTCAACGGTGATGATCCCGAAGCCGTCGTCTTTGCCACGCAAATCGCGATGGACTACCGCATCGCGTTCAAGAAAGACATCGTCGTCGACATCATTTGCTACCGCAAACTGGGCCACAACGAGCAGGACACGCCAGCACTGACCCAGCCGCTGATGTACAAGAAAATCGGCCAGCATCCGGGTACCCGCAAGCTGTACGCCGACAAACTCGTCGCCCAGGGCGCGATTGGTGCCGATGATGGCGACGCGATGGTCAAGGCGTTTCGTGATGCGATGGATGCCGGTCACCATACGGTCGATCCGGTCATCTCCAACTTCAAGAGCAAGTACGCCGTCGACTGGATGCCGTTCCTGAACCGCAAATGGACCGACGCCGCCGATACCGCCGTGCCACTGGCCGAACTCAAGCGCCTGTCGTTGCGCGTGACCGCCGTGCCGGAAAACTTCAAGGTCCATTCGCTGGTCGAAAAAGTCCTGACCGATCGCGCCAGCATGGGTCGCGGCGAACTCAATCTTGACTGGGGCATGGGCGAACATCTGGCCTACGCCACGCTGGTGTCGTCCGGCTATGCGATTCGTCTGACCGGCCAGGATAGCGGTCGCGGTACCTTCGTTCATCGTCATGCGGTATTGCATGACCAGAACCGCGAGCGTTGGGATGCCGGCAGCTACATTCCGCTGCAAAACATCTCCGAGCAGCAAGCGCCGTTCAAGGTCATCGATTCGGTGCTGTCCGAAGAAGCGGTGCTGGCCTTCGAATACGGTTACTCGACCGCCGAGCCAAACACGCTGACGATCTGGGAAGCCCAGTTCGGCGATTTCGCCAACGGTGCGCAAGTCGTGATCGACCAGTTCATCAGCTCCGGCGAAGTGAAATGGGGTCGTGCTTCAGGCCTGGTCATGATGCTGCCGCACGGTTACGAAGGCCAGGGTCCGGAGCACTCGTCCGCACGTCCCGAGCGCTTCCTGCAACTGTGCGCTGACAACAACATGCAAGTGGTTCAGCCGACCACGTCGGCGCAGATTTTCCATTTGCTGCGTCGCCAGATGATCCGCCTGTTCCGCAAGCCGCTGGTCATCATGACGCCGAAGTCGCTGTTGCGGAACAAGGATGCCGGTTCGCCGCTGTCCGACCTCGCCACCGGAAGCTTCAAGACCGTCATCGGTGAAGTCGATGAAAAAATCGATGCCAAGAAGGTCAAGCGCATCATCGCGTGTTCCGGCAAGGTCTATTACGACCTGGTCAATGCACGCAAGGAACGCGGACAAGTTGATACGGCGATTTTCCGTATCGAGCAGTTGTATCCGTTCCCGCACAAGACGTTGGCTGCCGAGCTGAAAAAATTCCCGAACTTTACGGAATTGGTCTGGGCGCAAGACGAGCCACAGAATCAGGGTCCGTGGTTCCAGATTCAGCACAACATCTTCGAGAATCTCGTCGATGGCCAGAAGCTGGCCTATGCCGGTCGTCCTGCCAGCGCCTCTCCGGCGGTCGGGTATTACGACAAGCATTACGCTCAGCAAAAAGCGCTGATCGACATCGCGTTTTCGAAGCTGAAGGGCTTCGTCCTTACCAAGTAATTGACGCGACGGCGTGCCGGAAGCCGGCGCGCCGTCAGCACACACCGAATCGGAGTTTTACATGGCAATTCTAGAAGTCAAAGTCCCCCAGTTATCAGAATCCGTCGCGGAAGCGACTCTGTTGCAATGGCATAAGAAAGTCGGCGAGCCAGTCAGCCGCGATGAAAACATGATCGACATCGAGACCGACAAGGTCGTGCTCGAATTGCCGGCTCCGGCCGACGGCATCATCACGCAACTGATGCAACCGGATGGCGCGACAGTCGTCGCCGGTCAGGTTATCGCCCTGATCGATACCGATGGCACGGCCAAAGTCAGCCCGCTGGAAATCTCGGCGCTGCCAGTGCCACAACCGCATCCTGATTCCGTCGTAGCTGCCAGCACGACAACCGATCCTGTGACTGCCGCCATCAACACGCTCGGTTCAAAAGCCGCCGCGAATGTCGCGATGCCAGCCGCCGCAAAAATGCTGGCCGAGAACAACATGACCACGGCCCAGGTCGAAGGTACCGGCAAGGATGGCCGTGTCACCAAGGGCGACGTGATCAACCAGCTCGAAAAGAAACCGGCTCCGGTTGTTGCACCAGTCGCCCCTGCGGCGGTCGCCAAACCGGCGCTGCAGCAAGTCGCCGGTAGCGCAGGGCCTAACCTCGGCGAGCGTCCTGAACAGCGCGTGCCGATGAGCCGTTTGCGTGCGCGTATCGCCGAGCGTCTGGTGCAATCGCAACAGACCAACGCCATCCTGACCACGTTCAACGAAGTCAACATGGCACCGGTCATGGAGCTGCGCAACAAGTACAAGGACAAGTTCGAGAAAGAGCACGGCGTCAAGCTGGGCTTCATGTCGTTCTTCGTCAAGGCGGCCGTCGCTGCCCTGAAAAAATATCCGGTCATCAACGGTTCGGTCGATGGCAATGACATCGTCTACCACGGCTATTTCGACATTGGTATCGCCGTCGGTTCACCACGTGGTCTGGTGGTGCCAGTGCTGCGCAATGCCGACCAGATGTCGATCGCCGAGATCGAAAAGAAGATCGGCGAATTCGGTGCCAAGGCCAAGGACGGCAAGCTGACGATGGATGACCTGACCGGCGGTACGTTCTCGATCTCGAATGGCGGTACCTTCGGTTCGATGTTGTCGACCCCGATTATCAACCCGCCGCAATCGGCCATCCTCGGCGTCCATGCGACCAAGGACCGTGCTGTCGTTGAAAACGGCCAGATCGTGATCCGCCCGATGAACTACCTGGCGCTGTCGTACGACCATCGGATCATCGATGGCCGTGAAGCAGTGCTTGGCCTGGTGGCCATGAAGGAAGCACTGGAAGATCCTGCACGCCTGCTGCTGGACCTGTAAATCGTCTTCACCGGAGCGGCCCGCGCAGTAGTGCGCCGGCCGCTTTGGCGTCTGTAAAGTCAACGAGGAAAAGAACATGTCGAAAAATTTTGATGTCGTCGTCATCGGTGGAGGCCCTGGTGGCTACATCGCCGCGATCCGCGCAGCACAACTGGGTTTCTCGGTCGCCTGTATCGATGAATGGAAAAACGCTGCCGGCGGTCCGGCACCGGGCGGCACCTGCACCAACGTCGGTTGCATTCCGTCGAAAGCACTGCTGCAATCGTCCGAGCATTTCGAACACGCCGGTCATGCGTTCGCCGACCACGGGATTGATGTCAAGGGCCTGAGCCTGAACCTGCCGCAAATGCTGTCGCGCAAGGACACCGTCGTCAAGCAGAACAACGATGGCATCCTGTATCTGTTCAAGAAAAACAAGATCACTTTCTTTCATGGTCGCGGCGCATTCGTCAAGACCGACGCCAGCGGTACCGAAGTGTCGGTCACTGGCAAGACACAAGAGTCGCTGGTCGCCAAGCATGTCGTCATCGCGACCGGCTCGAATGCGCGGCAGTTGCCGGGCACGCCGTTCGACGAAAAAATGATTCTGTCGAACACCGGTGCACTCGCCATCGGCGCCGTACCGAAACGCCTCGGCGTCATCGGTGCCGGCGTGATCGGCCTCGAAATGGGTAGCGTCTGGCGTCGTCTCGGATCGGCCGTGACGGTCCTCGAAGGCTTGCCGACCTTCCTCGGTGCAGTCGACGAACAGATCGCCAAGGAAGCGTTGAAATTGTTCACCAAGCAGGGTCTGGGTATCCAGCTGGGCGTCAAGATCGGTACCATCACGACCGGCAAGAAAGACGTCACCGTCGAGTATGTCGATGCCAAGGGCGAAGCGCAAAAAGCCGTCTTCGACAAGCTGATCATCTCGATCGGCCGCACCCCGAACACGATCGGCCTGAACGCCGAAGCCATTGGCCTGAAGCTCGATGAGCGCGGTTTTGTCGTCGTCGATGATGATTGCAAATCCAGTGTTGCCAACGTCTGGGCTGTCGGTGACGTGGTGCGCGGACCGATGCTCGCCCACAAGGCCGAAGAAGAAGGCGTGGCCGTCGCCGAGCGGATCGCCGGTCAGCACGGCCATGTCAATTTCAATACCGTGCCGTGGGTGATCTACACCTCGCCGGAAATCGCATGGGTCGGCAAGAATGAACAGGAATTGAAGGCCGCTGGTGTGGCTTACAAGGCGGGTTCGTTCCCGTTCCTGGCCAATGGTCGCGCGCGTGCATTGGGCGATACCAATGGCATGGTCAAGTTTCTGGCCGATGCCAAGACCGATGAAATCCTTGGCGTGCACATCATCGGACCGTCAGCCTCCGAGCTGATTTCCGAAGCCGTCGTCGCCATGGAATTCCGTGCGTCGGCCGAAGACATCGCGCGTATCTGCCATGCCCATCCTTCGCTGTCGGAAGCGACCAAGGAAGCGGCGTTGGCGGTGGACAAGCGTGCGTTGAACTTCTGATTCGAAGCGCACGCGTGGGCACGACCCTACGATAGTGATGCGGCGCGAGTCGACCACCGTCGTAGGGTGGGCACGGGGTCTTGTGCCCACGCGCGCGAACTGGTTTGACCCCTGCACTGCCTCCCCGTACGACCGATTCTGAAAGAACACCGAGTGAACCCCAAGCCGATGACTGTCATGGAATTTTACGAACACGCGCTCTCCAAGCGCGGGTTCACGTCCGATCCGGCGCAGCGTGCTGCCGTCGAACGGCTGCAACAAAGCTATGACGCGTGGATCGCTTTCAAGTCAAAGCGGTCGAGCGGTTTCAAGCGCCTGATCAATCGGCCTGACGTTCCCCGTGGCGTGTATTTCTGGGGCGGAGTCGGTCGCGGAAAATCGTTTTTGATGGACAGTTTTTATTCGGTGGTCCCGGTGGTGCGCAAGACCCGCGTGCACTTCCATGAATTCATGCGCGACGTGCATCGCCAACTCGATGCCCTGAAAAAAGTCGCCGATCCGCTCGATGTGGTGGCTCGCCAGATCGCCAAGAAATACCGGCTGATCTGCTTCGACGAATTCCATGTCTCCGACATCGCCGATGCGATGATCCTCTATAACCTGATGCGTGCGCTATTTGCCAACGGCGTGTCGTTTGTCATTACCTCGAATTACGCGCCCGATACCTTGTATCCGGACGGCTTGCATCGTGACCGCATGTTGCCGACCATCGCACTGCTCAAGCAACACCTGGACGTGATGAATGTCGATGCTGGCAACGACTATCGCAAACGTGCGCTGGAGCAGGTCGAGGCGTTTCACATGCCGCTCAATGCCGTGTCCGACAAGGCCTTGCGCGATGCCTTCGCCAGCATCGCGGATACCGCTGACGAAGACCCGCGGGTGCGCATCGAAGCGCGTGAAATCCGCGCGTTGCGGCGTGCCGGCGGCGCGATCTGGTTTGATTTCGCCACGCTGTGCGGTGGTCCGCGATCACAGAATGATTACCTTGAAATCGCCAGCCGGTTCCATACGGTGGTGCTGTCGGGTATTCCCGAAATGTCCGCGTCGATGTCGTCGGAAGCACGCCGCTTTACCTGGCTGATCGACGTGTTTTACGATCACAAGATCAAGCTGCTGATGTCCGCGGCTGTCGCGCCCGACGCGCTCTACACGCAAGGCACGCTGGCCAATGAATTCCACCGGACGGTCTCGCGTATCATCGAGATGCAATCGCGCGAATACATGGAAGCACCGCGCCGCAACCAGATCGACATCGACGTTGCGGTCTGAACCTGAAAGATTTCGAATCATGATTTCCGAGCTTGAATTTTCGCCTGCACGCCGTGCTTTGCGACTCGCACTGCTTGCTGTCAGCATCAGTCTGGCCAGTGCTTGCTCCTTGCTGTATCCGGCCGTCGCGGTTGTTGATACACCGGTGCCGCCGTCCGGCTTGCGGCTTGATTGGCCATCCGGATCCATTGTGAATGTCAAACAGGCTGCGCAAGCCTTGGATGATGCCAAGGCACGGCGCGAGTTGACCGAGCAAACTTACGTACGTGCGCAAGGCGTCTGTTTCGAACAATTCTTCATGACGGCCTGCAACGATCGCGGCAAAGAAGAGCGACGCATCGCGCTCGCTGAAGTGCGTGCGGTCGAAGTCGAGGCCAACTACATCAACCGGCGCGACCGCGCCGACCAGCGCGACAAGGCACTCGCCGAGCGCACCGCACAAGAGCAGGCCGAAGCACCGCAGCGTTTGCTGGACCAGCAAATCCGTGAAAAAGCGGCTGCCGTCAAGGCCGTCGATCGCGCCGACAATAGCCGGAAAGCGCAAGAGACCGAGCAACGCCAGATCGGTATCGATCCGCTGGCCAGGCAGCGCGCGTTCGACCTCAAGGCCGAGCAGAAAAAAGTAGCCGAGCAGACTAGTCAGGAACAACGTGCTGCGAACGTGACGGCGTTCGAGAAAAAACAAAAAGATGCCGCAGCAAGTCAGAAGCAGATGGCCGCGCGCAAGGCCACAAAATTGCTTGAGCAGCAGCAAAAAGCAGCGGCGTTGAAAGCGGCTGACGAGAAGGCCGCGGCGCAGGCTGCAGAGAAGGCAGCGCAAGAAGCGGCAGCGGCAGCGGCAGCGAAACAATAAGGGGCGGGTGAGGCTGCTCGGGCTGAAGGAAAAAAGCCGGGTAGTCAGGCAAGCGGGATCACGGTGTCAGTTGACGCCTCCGCCTACGTTGCCACCAGCTTGATCACGGCCAGTGTGCAATTGTCTGCACTCTTGCCAACGGCCCGTTCACGGGCTTTGTCAACCAGCAGTTCGGCGCACTGGCGTGGCGTGTGTCTGGCAATCGCCACTCCCATTTCCCGTTTGCTGAAGTATTGCCATAGACCGTCCGAACACAGCAGGAATGCATCGCCGGTTTTCAATCCATCATGACGGCCCAGCGTGATGAACGGTTCTTTTTGCAGGCTACCCAACACGTTGACGAGGATATTCGACAGGCGATGGTGAACAACCTCTTCGCGTTTGATCTGGCCCTTTCCGATCAGGTGCTCGACATACGAGTGATCGACGGTGCGTTCCGCGAAGGCCTGACCGTGGTAGCGATAGAGTCGCGAGTCACCGGCATGGGCCCAGTGGGCAGTTCCGGATGGTGTGAGGATCAGCGCAACGAAGGTGCTGTGCGGTTCTTTTTCGGCAGTCAGTCCGCTGAGCTTGATGATGGTGTGCGCTTCGAGGGCGATAGTGTGTAACATCGTGTCGATGTTGTCGTTGAGCGGTGAGAATTCGTCGAACAGTTGGTGCGCGGTGCGGATGACCTGGTCCGCTGCTATTGCGCCGCCGGTGCGACCACCCATCCCGTCGGCCAGTACTGCCATCATGAAGCCGGGAGCCTTGGCAGCGCCGAACAGGGCGACCCGATCCTGTTGTTCTTGCCGGTCGCCGATGTACTGGCCGGTTCCTGCTTCTATCTTGTATTGGCTCATGGACCGGGGTAGATTAAACTGCGCTGGAGATTTTTGATTGTACGTAATAATTACACGGCAAAACCTGGAGTCAAATGAATTCCCACCTTTTATGGCCTTGCTGTACGCAGCATCGCGGCGTGATTGCGACACTGATATTGGTCCGGTATGAGTAACCCGCCGTCGGACGATGTGCGCCGCCGCATCATCGAACTCGAAGTCGAACATCGCGACCTCGATGCCGTCATCGATACGCTGATCCGCGACACCCGCCACGAAGAATTGCAATTGCGACGCCTCAAGAAACGCAAGCTGCAACTCAAAGATCACATCACGCTGCTGAAAATGCAGCTCATTCCCGACATTCCGGCCTGAATCCGCAGCATGCTGCCCGCTAGCCTCACTGATTGCCTCCTTGACTGAAGAACTTCCAGACGGTGCCCTGGCGACCGTCGCTCCCCTTGAACCCGGTGTCCATGATGCTGATGTCGAACGGCTGTTTGGCGAAGGCGGTGCGCTGAGCCAGGCCGTGCGCGGCTTTCGTTCGCGCCATGCACAAACCGAAATGGCCAAGGCGATCGGCAATGCGATTGCCGGCCAGGAAACCCTGATTGCCGAAGCCGGCACCGGCACCGGCAAGACCTTTGCCTATCTGGTCCCGGCGCTGCTGTGGGGCGGCAAGGTGATTATTTCGACCGGCACCAAGAATTTGCAGGATCAGCTTTTTTCCCGCGATATCCCGACGGTGCGCAAGGCACTCAATGCGCCGGTTTCGGTGGCGCTGCTCAAAGGACGCTCGAATTACCTGTGTCACTTCCATCTGGAACGCACGCAGCAGAACGGGCGCATGACATCGCGCGACGACATCGGCAACTTGCGTGAAATTTCGCGCTTCATGAAGACCACGACGACTGGCGACAAGTCCGAGCTGTCGCGCGTGCCGGAGAACGCGATGATCTGGAACCTGGTGACGTCGACGCGCGATACCTGCATGGGTGCCGAATGTCAGTACTACCAGGATTGCTTCGTGATGAAGGCGCGCAAGGAAGCCCAGCAAGCCGACGTGGTGGTGGTCAACCATCACCTGTTCTTTGCCGATGTCGCGCTCAAGGAAACCGGCATGGCCGAACTGCTGCCGTCGGCCAACACCATCATCTTCGATGAAGCGCACCAGTTGCCGGATACCGCGACGCTGTTTTTTGGCGAGACGATTTCGACCTCGCAAATCATCGAGCTGTGCCGCGACGTGCAGGCCGAAGGCTTGTCGCATGCGCGTGACGGGGCGGACTGGGCGCGCGTGGTGGCACCGGTTGACCGTGCTGCGCGCGACTTGCGACTGGCTTTTCCGCAAGATGTGATGCGGCTGGCGGTCAGCCAGATCGCACCGTCGAGTGCGTTCTTTCCGGCGTTGCTGACTTTGCAGACCGAGTTGCAGGGCATGGTCGCAGTGCTCGAAAAACAGGCCGAGCGCGCCGAAACCATCGAGCTGTGCCGGGTGCGCACGATCGAACTGGGTAACCAGTTGTCGGCGTGGCTGGTGGCCACCGACTCGGCGGCGGCGGTGCCCGATACCGATCAGGAAAATGTGCTGTGGGTCGAGGCATTTTCGAGTTCGCTGCAATTGCACCAGACGCCGCTATCGATCGCGCCCATCTTCAGCAAGCAGCGCGAAGGCGCGCCGCGGGCGTGGATTTTCACGTCGGCCACGCTGGCGGTCAAAAACGATTTTCATCATTTCACCGATCAGATGGGGTTGGCGGATGTGGTCGCGCGCTCGTGGCCGAGTCCGTTCGATTACGAACAGCAGGGCTTGCTGTACGTGCCGCACAATATGCCGCAACCGAATTCGCCCGAGTACACCGATGCGGTCATCGATGCGGCCTTGCCGGTCATTGAAGCCGCCGGTGGCCGGACCTTCCTGCTGTGCACGACGCTACGCGCGGTCAGTCGCGCGGCAGAACGATTGCGTGACGAATTCGCCCGACGCAACTTGCCGTTTCCGCTGATGGTGCAGGGCGAGGCCGGCCGTAACGAATTGCTTGACCGTTTCCGCGCAGCGGGGAACGCGGTACTGATTGGTAGCCAGAGTTTCTGGGAAGGCGTCGATGTGCGCGGTGATGCACTGTCGCTGGTCATCATCGACAAGCTGCCATTTTCACCGCCGGATGATCCGGTGCTGGCGGCGCGCATCGCGGCGCTCGAACGCAAGGGGCGCAACGGCTTCATCCATCACCAATTGCCGGAAGCGATCATCAACCTCAAGCAGGGTGCGGGTCGATTGATCCGCGACGAGAGCGATCGCGGCGTGCTGATGTTGTGCGATCCGCGTCTGCTCTCCAAGCCTTACGGCAAGCGTATCTGGCAAAGCTTGCCGGCTTTTAAGCGCACCCGCGAGCGCGA
>CANFED010000087.1 GCA_947445995.1 Oxalobacteraceae bacterium
CCAACTACCCTTGAGTGCCAGCGTATGCCAGCCAGTACCATCCTGATCCTGAATGGTACCGGCACCGCCGGATAGTGCGGCCGGCAGCGCGACCGTCGCGGCGCGCAGCTGGTCTTTCTGATAGCTATATAAACTTGCCGCCGCTTCCCAATCCCATGTGCCCTTGGTATTCGATTTGACCGACAGACCATGCATCACATGTTCGATCGCTTCATTGCTCAGATTGAAATCGGTCGGCGTCAGCGCATAGCCCTTGCCATTGATGCTGATCGGGCCGGACGTTACCGGCGCGCCGGTAGCCGCATTGCGCAGGTAGGAATCGGGCCGTCCCTCGGAACTGTTTTGCCAGTAGCCCATCGTGTAGCTGGCACGGATGGTTGGTGAAAAATCGTAGGCCAGCTTGACCTTCGCATGGTCCTGGATCGTGTGGTACTCGGTGGCTGTACCGAGGAGTAGCCACGGCGTGCCGGTGCGGTCGAGTCCAGGCACGGCACCGGTCACGGCAACCGCATTCGCGGCCGGTGCGCTGGTGCTCAGGGCGCGGGTCGGGAAGGTCAGCGGCTGGCCGTGGCTATCGGTGCGGTTGACATTGAGCCACCACGACCAGTCGCCCGACTTGTTGCCCAGCGAGGCGCTGGTCTGATAGCCGTTATAGGTGGTGCCGGTGTTGTACAGCGCGAACGGTTGCGAGAAATAACCGGCCTTCACATGCGCCTCGAACTGCTTCGGCATCCGTGTCACGACATCGACCACGGCACCGACCGAATTGCCCGGATAGGCCGCCGAGAACGGTCCGTACATCACATCGGCGCGTTCGATTTCTTCCGGCGTGACCAGACCCCAGCGCGGCGCGTACGTCGCGCCATTGCCGAGGTAATTCGACAGCAGGATGCCATCGGCATAGACCGCCGAACGGGCGCTGTTGCCGGTGCCGGACGCGCGGCTCGACAGCACCGCGTGGTTGTAGTCGCCGATGTAGCGCTTGCGCACCAGCAGGCTCGGAAAATACTTCAGCGCGTCTTCACTGTCGGTGGCATTGACGGTGGCTTCGATCTGCTTGCCGGTAATGCCTTCCATCGTGGTCGGGATTTGCGAGGGCAGCGAACTTGGTTGCGGGCTGGTGACAGTCACGGTGCCGAGGCTGCGCGTGGGTGCCTCGGACGGAGTTTGTGCAAGGACGGCAGGCGCACAGGTGGCGCTTGCCAGTAAGGCGAAAGTGGTGAGTTGCATGGGCTTCTTCTTAATCGAAATGAGGACACGTCAGCCCTGCACGATGGCGTGGGCTGAAAGGAATCAGGGACGATCAGGAAAAAGCGGGCGGGGCGCGCGACTGCGCGGCAGCCCACAGGAATAGTGGACGTGGCGACTGGTAGAACAGGGTAGGGAAGGTCAGCGTGTGGGCAATCACCGGTGCAACAAACGTCGCATTCGGCGGTGGCATGCCGAGCGCGCCGGCGTGGGTCAGGCAGAACGGGCAGTGATCCATCTGCATCGCCGGTTTTGCCGGAGCCGGTTCGCCCGGATTGTCGCTGGCGGCGACCTTGATAAACTTGATGCTGCTGGCCGAACAGATTTCCATCCAGGTGTCGCTGCCGCCACGGGCGGCGGCCAGCGCATGCGATACCGTCGGTGCCAATGCCGCCATCAGGATCGCCAGGCAGGCAATCCAGGCAAAAGCGCGGCGCAGGAATAAGGTCATGTTCATCAGTGCGAAGTGTAGCATCGGGTGTCGGCGGAATGACTGCGTTCGCGCACATAGTTGAATCCGCATGGTTGTCCGTGCCGAATATTGTATGATCAAAAAAATTTTGTTCATACTGAATTTCTGTTGCAGAACCGTGCCAAAGGCTTTTTCGATGCGTCTCCCGTCATCCCATTGCTCGCTATCATTGCGTCACACCATGCTCGCTACCGCCGTCTTCGGTAGCATCGCTGCCAGCAGCGTGCAGGCCCAGCAGGAACCCGCCACGCAATCGGTGGTGGTCGAAGCCTCGCGACTGACCCAGATCGGCATCGCCGAATCGGCCAGCTCCGGTACGATCACGCAAAAGCAGCTCGATGCCCGCACCGTCTACCGCGCCGGCGAACTGCTCGAAGCGACGCCTGGCCTGATCGTCAGCCAGCACAGTGGCGAAGGCAAGGCCAACCAGTTTTATCTGCGCGGCTTCAACCTCGATCACGGCACTGACTTGCGCACCACGGTCGATGGCATGCTGGTCAACCAGCGCAGCCATGCGCACGGGCAGGGCTGGACCGATCTCAATTTCATGATTCCCGAACTGGCCACGCGGCTCGATTATCGCAAGGGTCCGTATTACGCCGAAGAAGGCGACTTCTCGGCAGCCGGTGCGGTCAGCGTGCGCTACGCGGACACGCTGCCGCAAGGCATGGCCAGTGTTGGCATCGGCAGCAACGGGTTTCGCCGCACGCTGCTGGCTGACTCACCGGTGGTCGGTGACGGCCATCTGCTGTACGCACTGGAACTGTTCCACAACGATGGCCCGTTCGTGATCGGCGACGATTACCGCAAGGTCAATGGCGTGCTGCGCTACAGCGCCGGAACCGCCGACAATGGTTTTCATGTCAGCGCGATGGCCTATCACGGCAGCTGGCATTCGACCGACCAGATCCCGCTGCGCGGCGTCACCGATGGCAGCATCAACCGCTTCGCCGGCATCGATCCGACCGATGGCGGCAGTGCGCATCGTTACAGCTTGTCCGGCGAATGGCACCGTGCGACTGACGACACCACGACCAGCATCAGCGCCTATCTGATCCACAACCGGCTCGACCTGTTTTCCAACTTCACGTACTTCCTCGATGATCCGGTTAATGGCGATCAGTTTGCCCAGCCCGACCGGCGCGTCACGACCGGTATCAACGCGACCCAGGCCTGGCGCACGACACTGTTCGGCCACGAATCCGAAAACAAGATCGGCCTGCAACTGCAGAACGACAATATCTTCAACGGCCTCGCTAGCACGGTCGCGCGGCAGGTCATCTCGACTACACGTGATGACCACATCGTCGAAAGCAGCGCTGGCCTGTTCATCGAAAACACCACCCGCTGGAGCGAGTGGTTTCGTACTACGGCAGGCTTGCGTTCGGATTATTTCCGCTTCGACGTCAACAGCAAATTCAATGCGGCCAATTCCGGCACGGCCAGTGACAGCAAGCTCAGTCCCAAGTTGAGTCTGGTGTTCGGACCGTGGGCGAAGACCGAATATTATGTCAACGCCGGTGGTGGTTTTCATAGCAACGATGCGCGCGGCAGCACGATCACGGTTGATCCGAAGACCGGCGCTGCGGCCGACAAGGTGCCGCCGCTGGTGCGCTCGACGGGATTCGAAGTCGGCGTCCGCAGCGAAATCATTCCGGGTCTGCAAAGTTCATTGTCGGTGTATCAGCTTGATTTTGATTCCGAACTGACCTTCGCCGGTGATGCGGGCACCACCGAAGCAGGGCGCGCCAGTCGGCGTACCGGTTTGGAATTCTCGAACTATTACAAGCCGACTAACTGGCTGACCATTGACGCCGATATCGCGTTTGCACGCGCGCGTTTCCGGGATGCCGACGTGATCGGCGAACGCATTCCGGGTGCAATCGAAGGGGTGGCATCGCTGGCACTGGCGGTCGATAATCTGGGGCCGTATTTTGGCGCGCTGCAGTTGCGCTACTTCGGACCGCGCCCGCTGATCGAAGACAACTCGGTGCGCTCGCACAGCACGGCCACGCTCAATGGCCGGATCGGTTACAAGATCAGTCGCAACACGAAGATCGAATTCGAAGGCTTCAACCTGACCAACCGGCGTGACTCGGCGATCGATTATTACTACGCATCACGCTTGCCGGGCGAACCGGCGGCGGGGGTCAACGATATCCACTTTCATCCGATTGAGTCGCGTTCGTTTCGGGTGAGTTTGAATACGATGTTTTGATCGGTGTGGGTGGGTTTGGTGTAATGATCACCGGTTCGTTTTTTCATGCGGGCGCAAACCCCCGTCTGTAGCAACCAGGGTCGGTGTTTTTTTTCGCGGCTTTATCGCGAAAATTACACTGACCCTGCTTGCGGATTCGGAGCGCTTGCCATCCAATTTCCGTGCTGGGGTTACTGATTCTGTAGGTGCTCCGTCATGACCAAGCCGGGAGCGGCCCGGTTCGCTTTTTCATGCGGTCGCAAACCCCCATCGGTAGCAACCAGGGTCAGTGTTTTTTTTCGCGGTTTTATCGCGAAAATTACACTGACCCTGCTTGCGGATTCGGAGCGCTTGCCATCCAATTTCCGTGCTGGGGTTACTGATTCTGTAGGTGCTCCGTCATGACCAAGCCGGGGGCGGCCCGGCAGCCGGTCCCTTCTTTTTGCTTCGCCAAAAAGAAGTAACCAAGAAAAAGGCGACCGCAGACCGCTGCCCTTCGGGTCCCCGAAATCAGGGTACAGAAAGTGGGAAGGCCGCAAACTCGCTTCGCTCAAACATGCGTCCTTCTTATCCACTTTCTGCACCCTGATTTCGGCAGCAGTCTTTTATGCGGAATTCAAAACCAAACATAGCCTTGGTATTTGGCTGTTGGTCAGGCTCGCTTTACGCGAGTTTGAAGGCTTAAGACGGCAGTAGGTTTGAGTGCTGTTGCTGTTGCTGTTGAAGTTGACTTTGACCTGTCCCGCATTGAGGCAGCTACAAAAAGTCGGAGTCAGGTAGGGGGTAAGAGTGACGCATGTCTGAGGTGTAGCAGGGGTTTCGGATCGCATGCGATCCGCCTGCGTAACGGGATTCGCTTGCAAGCGAATCTGCGCCCTGCAAGGGAAGCGAGTTTGCGGCACTCCCCCTAACTGGCTCCGGCTTTTGGGAACCCGAAGGGCAGCCTTGATGTTGATGTTGCTGGTGAAGTGGCCGTTGCTGTTGAAGTACTCCGGCTTTTGGGAGCTGGCTACCTGACCGCTCCGGCTAGATCATGACAGAGCACATGCAACACAATCTACCAACAACCCACACGACGCCACCCCAACGACATCGCCAGCTAATCACGTCCCCGGCAACAAATGCACATGCTGGCTGCGCGACGGCTGGTCGATCTGTACCGGGATGATGTGGATATTGCCGTGGCGGACACCGCTTTGCGCAATCAGGCTGTCGGCAAACGCGCTGACGGCCTTGTACTTGCCGCGCAGGACGAGGGTTTCGAGGCAGTTGTCGTGATCGAGATGGACATGCGTGCTCGTCACGCACAGGTCGTGATGAGCATGCTGCGCAGCGGTGAGCCGGCTGGCCAGATCGCGCTCGTGATGGGTGTAGATGTAGCTGACGGTCGCCACGCAATGCAGCGCGCCATACGTCATCTTGCGTTCGGTTTCGATGTGATGGCGCAGCAGATCGCGGAACGCTTCGGAGCGGTTTTCATAACCACGCCGTTCGATCAGCTGGTCGAACTGTTCGGCAATCGAGTCATCGAGCGAGATGGTGATGCGGCGCATGGGAGCCTTGTGAAATGCCGTTAAAGATGACGCCTCAGGTTTTGCTCGATGTCTTCGATTTCGATTTCGATGGCCTTGGTGCTGATCGCAATTTCCCATAACGAAAACAGCAGCGACAGCACCAGCAGCAGCAGACTCAGACCAAACACGTATTGCGCCGGAAGAATCATCTCGACAAAGATCAGCAGCATTGACACCGAACACAGGATAAAGCTCGTCACGCCGAAGGCTTGCATGCGCCGGATCAGCGTGATGCGAATACGCAGGTTGGCGATCTGGCGGATCACGACGTCTTCGCGATTATCCTTGTACTGGACATGCAGGTGGCGGATCAGCTGGGCCAGCACCACGAAACGGTTGGTATAGGCCAGCAACAGCAGCGAGATCGCCGGAAACAGCAGCGCCGGCGTGGTCAGATTCATGCCGCGTCGTCCTTCGGCTTGGCTTCTTCGCGGCGGTTGTAACCCTGGACCATGTCGAAGCGGAACAACCGGCATTCGAGCGCGCCATTGAAGAACGGTGTCTTGCGCGCTTCTTTCAAGCGCAGCAAGCGCGGCACCTTCAGGTCGGCCGTGAACAGGAATACTTTCCAGCCGGGGAAGCGCTGCTTGAGCGTGGTGCCGAACGCATCGAAGAAGGTCTTGGCAGTCTCGTCTTCCGGAATCGCGGCGTCGCCACGCAACTCGATCCGTTCGCCATACGGCGGGTTGGTCAGCAGGATGCCGGGTACGTCGGACGGCGGCTTGATTTCCTGCGCTTCGATTTGCTTGAGCGGGATCTCGAACGGGATGCCGGCCTGATGCAAGTTGGCACGCGTCATCGCGATCGCGTCGCCCGAAATATCGCTGCCGAAAATGGTCGGTTCGGCCGGCAGCGGATTGGCCTTGATCGCGGCCTTGATCGCTTTCCATTCTTCCGACAGGAAGCCGTGGAATTTTTCAAATGCAAAGTTGCGTCGCGCACCGGACGGAATCCCGGTCAGCATTTGTGCCGCTTCGGCGAGGATGGTGCCGGAGCCGCACATCGGATCGAACAGCACCATGCCCGGCTTCCAGCCAGCCACCCGTAACAGGCCGGCCGCAAGGTTTTCGCGCAACGGCGCGTCGCCGGTATCGAGGCGCCAGCCGCGCTTGAACAGCGCTTCGCCGGACGTGTCGAGATAGATCGTCACGTTGCGCGCATCCAGAAAGCCGACGATGCGCATGTCGGGTTCCTTGGTGTCGACCGACGGCCGCTCGTTGAACTGTTCGCGGAAGCGATCGCAAATCGCATCCTTGATTTTGAGGGTCGTGAATTCAAGACTACGCAGCGGCGACTTGATCGCCGTGATGTCGATGCGGATCGTGCGATGCACGCTGAACCAGTCTTCCCACGGCTGCGCCAGTGCCAGATCGTAGACATCGTTTTCATTGAGGTAGCTGGCGTGCGCCATGCGCATCAGCACCCGCGACGCAATGCGCGAATGCAGGTTGACCTGATAGGCATCGATCAGTTCGCCCGAACAATGCACGCCGCCGGGGACTTGATTGTGGACTTTCAGGGTCGCACTGCGCAGCGAAATTTCGCCGAGTTCTTCGGCCAGTGCGGCTTCCATGCCGCGCGGGCAAGGACAAAAATACGAGTGAGATGCTTGTGCCATAGGGGTACCTGTTATCCGTTGTGTGGGTGTTCGACACGCCGCCTGGCGTGCCGCGTTATTGCATTATTTTGCAGCGTTATTTCGCTGACGAACTGGCCAGCGCACGATCGACAAAATCGAGCCGGTCCTGGCCCCAGAAACCTTCGCCATCGACGACAAACCACGGTGCGCCAAACACGCCGGCATCAATCGCTGCCTCGGTGTGGCGCTCGTATTCGGCCTGTATCGACGGTGTCTCGGACGACTTCAGCAACTGCTTGCCATCGAGATCGAGCTGGCAAGCGAGGCCGACCAGCGTGTCGCCATCGGCGATGTTTTGTTCCTCGACCCAGACCGCTTGCATGATCGCGCCGGTCAGTGCCAGTGCGGTGTCGGTGCCGTGCGCGAGCTGGCAGGCAATGATCAGTTTTGATGCGGTATCGCTGGGTACCGGAAAGTATTTCGGCTGCAGGTTCAGCGGCAATTGCAGGAAGGCGCTCCAGCGTTTCAGCTCGGCCAGCCGGTAGGCCTGACGTTGCGGTGCGCGTTGCGCCAGCGGCAAGCCGCCGGTGACGCTGAAGACCTTGCCGATATCGCAGGGCCGCAGTTCGACGCGTGCTCCGTGCGCCTTGGCCAGCGCGACAAAGCGCGCATGACCCAGGTAAGCGAACGGGGATTGCGGCGCAAAAAAGTATTCGCAGGACTTGGACATGACGGCTCCGTATTCAGGTTGGTCAGAACGGTTTGACAATCACCAGTGCCACGATCACCAGCAACAGCACGACCGGGACTTCATTGAACCAGCGGTAAAACACATGGCTGCGCTTGTTGACGCCACGCTCGAATTTTTTCAGCATCGAACCGCAGGCATGGTGGTAGCCGATGGTCAGGATCACCAGCAGCAGTTTGGCATGCATCCAGCCATTGCCTGGTCCCATGCCGACCCGGTAATACAGCCACAGTACGAGGCCAAGAATGAGCGCCGGAATCATCAGAATCGTCGTGAAGCGGTACAGCTTGCGCGCCATCATCAGCAGCCGTTCGGTGGTGGCGACGTCTTTCACATCGGCCAGATTGACGAAAATGCGCGGCAGATAAAACAGCCCGGCGAACCAGGAAGTGATGAAGACAATGTGCAGCGTTTTAATCCAGAGCATGGTGTTTCCTTGAGGGTAATGGAGCGCAGGAGTGCGTTATTGGCGTACTTCGCCGTGGCCGAACACGACGTATTTCAACGAGGTCAGTCCTTCCAGCCCGACCGGGCCACGCGCATGCAGTTTATCGTTCGAGATACCGATTTCGGCACCAAGGCCGTATTCGAAACCATCGGCAAAACGGGTGGAGGCATTGACCATCACCGAGGCGGAATCGACTTCGCGCAAAAAGCGCATCGTGCGACTGTAATCCTCGGTGACGATCGCATCGGTATGTTGCGACGAGTACGTGTTGATGTGGTCGATCGCTTCATCCAGACCGGAGACGATCTTGACCGCCAGAATCGGGGCCAGATATTCGGTGTGCCAGTCGGCTTCGGTGGCTTCGGTCAGATGCGGATAGCCGGCTTCGGCGAGAATCACCTGTGCATGCGCATCGGCCCGCAGTTCGACCTGCTGGCCGGCATAGCGTTCAGCCAGCAGCGGCAAGACCTGGGCGGCAATCCCGCTGGCCACCAGCAGGGTTTCCATCGTGTTGCAGGTACCGTAGCGGTGACATTTGGCATTGAAGGCGATGTCGACGGCTTTGGTCAGATCGGCCTTGTCATCGATGTAGACATGGCAGATGCCATCGAGGTGCTTGATCATCGGCACCGTGGCTTCGCGCATCAGTCGTTCGATCAATCCCTTGCCGCCGCGCGGCACGATGACGTCGATGTACTCGGGCAGCGTGATCATTGCGCCGACTGCGGCGCGATCCGTGGTGTCAACGACCTGCACCGCCTCGGCTGGCAAACCTGCGCCGGCCAGTCCTTCGGCAACCAGGATGGCGAGCGCACGATTGCAATGAATGGCTTCCGAGCCGCCACGCAGGATGGTGGCGTTGCCGCTCTTGATGCACAGGCCGGCAGCGTCAATCGTGACGTTCGGACGGGCTTCGTAGATGATGCCGATGACGCCCAGCGGCACGCGCATCTGGCCGACCTGGATGCCGCTGGGACGGAACTTCATGTTCGAGATTTCACCGATCGGGTCGGGCAGGGCGGCGACTTGTTCGAGTCCTTCGGCCATGCCGGCGATCGATTTTTCCGACAGCGTCAGGCGGTCCAGCATTGCGGCATCCATGCCGCTGGCAGCGGCGGCTTGCAGGTCTCGCTGGTTGGCGGCAGTCAGCAACGCGGCGTCGCGGCGGATGGCGTCAGCGATCAGGCGCAGCGCCTGATTGCGCGTGGCCGTCGAGGCCTTGGCCATCGCGCGCGAGGCGCGGCGGGCGTTCTTGCCGAGCGCGATGATGGTGTCGGTGATGGTCGTTGCTGCTGTTGCGGTGGTGGTCATGTTATCCCTGGTACATTCAGTAAGGTTGTCAGTCAGCGACCGCGTGCGACATTGAGCGCCAGTTGCCGCATCGCGTCCCACGCATCGCCGGCCAGTGCCGGTGCGCGCAAACCCTTGACCAGTCGATCGACTTGCGCGGCTTGCTGTACGGCCGTTTCCAGCGTGGCCATCGACAGGCGTCGCAAGGCCGGCTCCATCAGTTTTTCACGCGGGCCCCAGATACGGTATTGCTTGAGCAACGCGCCCACCGACTGGCCTTGTTCCATTGCCGCCTTGATCTTGAGCAGCGTGCGGATTTCTTCGGCCACCGCCCACAAGACCAGCGGCAGCGCTTCGCCTTCGCCCTGCAAGCCGTCGAGCATGCGCACCAGTCGTGCGGCATCGCCGGCCAGCATCGCTTCATTGAGCTTGAAGACATCGTAGCGCGCCACGTTGAGCACGGCATCATGGACTTGCTCGAAGCTGAGCTTGCCGTCGCCATGCAGCAGGCCGAGCTTCTGGATTTCCTGATGCGCGGCCAGCAAATTGCCTTCGACCCGTTCGGCAATGAAGCTGATTGCCTCGCGCTCGGCGCTCTGGCGTTGCGCTGCCAGTCGCGTGCTGATCCAGCCCGGTAACTGGTTGCGCTCGATCAGCGGGATCTCGATGTAGACCGCGCTTTTTTGCAGCGTGCCAACCCAGGCCGCTTTGGCGGTGGCCCAGTCGAGCTTGGGCAAGCTGATCAGCGTGACATTGTCGGGATTCGGGCTGGCCGCGTAATGCTGCAACGCCTGTCCGCCTTCCTTGCCCGGCTTGCCGGTCGGCATGCGCAGTTCGATCAGTTTGCGGTCGCCGAACAGCGATTGCTCGTTGTTGGCGGCACTCAGTTCGCCCCACTTGAAACTGCGATCAACCTGCAAGACTTCGCGCTCGGACAAGCCCTGCGCGCGCGCGACCTTGCGGATTTTGTCGGCCGCTTCGAGTGCCAGCAAATGCTCGTCGCTGCTGATGACGTACAGCGGCGCCAGCGGTTTGCCGAGGTGGGCATCGAGAGCGTCAGCGCGCAGTTGCATCGGTCAGTCCGGGGTCAGTGCCGATAGCCGGCGCAGGATTTGCTGCACCAGATCGCTTTGCATGTCGCGGTACAGCAAGCCTTCTTCGGCTTCCTTGGCCAGTACTGCCGATTCGTTGAAGCTGATATCGCGCTTGAGCACGATGTCGGTTGGCCCCAGCAATTGCTTGTCATTCTTGTCCCGGACCTTGAAACGGAACTTGTAATACAGCGTGTATTCGCGCACCCGGCCAGCACTGTTGAGTGACAGGATGACTTTTTCGCGGGTTTCGGACAGCACGTCGAGGGTGGCGTCGGCCACTTTCGAATCGGTGATGACGGTGGTGCCGTAAGCGCGGATATAGCGCCGCAGTTCGGCACCGAGCGGCGAGGTATCGACAAAGCCGATCACCATCGTCTTGAACGGCAGCAGCGCTGCGCCATCGGAGCCGCGCAGCTTGAAGCCACAGGCCGACAGCGCCAGCAGCACGGCAGAAGCAGCGCTACAAGTCAGAAAGGACCGTCGTGCAGTTCGTTGATTCATGGGCAGGTTTTCCTTTGCGCAGTCAGGTCAGACCACGATGTTGATCAGTTTGCCGGGAACGACGATGATTTTCTTCGGCGGCCCTTCAAGGAATTTCTGCACGTTTTCATTGGCCAGTGCCGCCGCTTCGATGCTGGCCTTGTCTGCGCCTTTGGCGACCGTGATGCTGCCGCGCAGTTTGCCATTGACCTGAATCATCATCTCGATGTCGGCCTGTTCCAGTGCCACCGGATCGACTTGCGGCCAGGCCGCGTCGAGCAGATCGCCGTGAACGGCGGCGTAACCGAGTTGCTGCCATAACGTGAACGTGATGTGCGGCGCGATCGGATAGAGCACGCGCAGGAATATCGAAAAGCCTTCGGTGATGACGGCGTCCGAGGCTTTCGAGTCATCGAGCTTGGCTGCTTCGAGCGTGTTGAGCATCTTCATGCAGGCCGACACCACCGTGTTGTACTGGATGCGCTTGATGTCGTGATCGGCCTGATGCAGGATCTTGTGGACCTCGCGGCGCAGCGTGCGCTGCGCATCGCCGAGGTCGGCCACGACTAGTTTCAGCGCCGCCGATTTTTCGATGCGGCCGGATTGCGCGAAGCCGAACGCCCAGACCCGGCGCAGGAAGCGGTTGGCACCTTCGACGCCGGTGCCGGACCATTCCAGCGTCTGTTCCGGTGGCGACGCAAACATCGTGAACAGGCGCGCGGTATCGGCACCGTACAAGTCGATTTGCGCTTGCGGATCGATACCGTTGTTCTTCGACTTCGACATCTTCTCGGTGCCGCCGATGTTGACGGCGGCACCATCGGACTTCAGTGTCGCGGCCAGTGGCCGGCCCTTGTCGTCGAGCGTCAGGGCCACGTCTTCCGGATTGAACCAGGTCTTCTTGCCGGCGGCGTCTTCGCGGAAATAGGTTTCGTTGAGCACCATGCCCTGCGTGAGCAGGTTGGTGAACG
>CANFED010000088.1 GCA_947445995.1 Oxalobacteraceae bacterium
AAACGCATCAGTACCATCGCCGGCGGCATCGAGCTGGCCGATATTCTGATGGAGGTAGGCAATTGCCTGGTTTAATGCATTCAGTTGCTGTGCGGAGTCCGCGTAAATCTTTTTCATTTCGGTGATGTCCATTGGGGTGCCTTTGGATGCGTGAATAATGGAATGTCATGTACTTTTCAACCGATACCTATCAATAACGATTGACGGACGTTACAAACTGCTTATCGTTAACGTTGTCGCTATTTATCATTAACTTATATTTTTTAAATTGCGATTCTGTCAGATTTAGATATTGACTGCTCAAATAATTCTTTTATATTATTATTTTCGGACTCCAACTTTTTATAGTCTTCATTAATTGAGTCGAGACTTTTTATCAGCTCATTCTTTTTCTTTATTAAATCTTGCAGATCAAGTTCTTCACTCTCATTATTACTCTTAAGCTCAATAGACCCTATTTTATCTATTAATACTTTCAAATTTTCCTGCTGCACATTTAGTCTTATGATTGAAGTTGTAAAGTTCTTTCTTATCTCTGGATTTTTATTTAAAATATTCAAAACAAAGCCAGAACCAAATCGCATAATTAAATTTAGCTCTCCCATCGCAGGACCATCTTCTACTTCATCTAATTTATTTTTTAAATCAGCTACAAGTTTTTTCTTGGATTCTATCACTATATAGATGCTATTTATTTCATTAGTTAATCCCTCCCTTATAGATTTTTCTTTATCATAAATTAAGCGTAAGTTACTTGCAATTGTCAATTGATTCTTGCTTTCTTGGTCAAAATCTTCAATTTTTTGCCCGCGAGTTCTTACTCGCATCTCCGATGCTTTAGGAAGCGCCTCTGTCTGATCAAGCAAAATATCAAGCGTCAAAGGTTTCGTATTACTTTCTCCTGCAAAAAAATTCTTTGTTTTTTCTGTTGGCTCATAATCTTCATGAAGAATCCTCCTATAAATTTCCCGAGCAAGGTTTTCCGAGGCACGCAGCGTAAGTAATTGAAGATGACGAAAATTCCGATCAGTTTCAGAGGCATTTGAATTCAGGTATTTAATATTTTTAGCCTCCTCGATACGGCATTTCAAATTTTCTACCAGTCCTTTCAAACTATGATTTATATTAATATCCGAATATTTATGAGTACTTAATTTATTTTCTATATCCGTTTTAATAAATTCAAAATTAGTTCCAATCGTCTTCTGTTTTTGGTTGAGTACTTTATTTTTCTCTAGTCCAACATTAGCTTCATTATCCTGTGGCGCTACTCCCCAACTTATACTAATATTATCCCCAGCTTCATCCAGATCAGGTTCAGTGACATTGCTATACACCCTATCTTTAGTGGAGGCCTCTGCGCTCTCATTTTCTGTCGCTTGTATAGCGCCTAATGCATATGGATGATTTATGCCTTGCCCAAAAGTGGGCTCAGGTTTTGAAGGTAATTTTTGTTCACGCTTAATCACATCCTCTTTGATAGTATCTTGATTTATACTATCTTCAAAAATAGTCGGTTTCAGTAAATCAGGGAACACAGTAATATTATTAATACTTGGTTTGCTTTTTTCAACCCCTATATTATTTTCAAGAACATCATTACCCTTAGTATTTGGGGGTACCATCGACGGCGAAGTCGGTGGTAACCCAGTTGAAGAATTTTTATTTCGATATTCCAACAAATCAGCTAGTTTCCCAGGAAAGATATCAGGAGGTATCCCTGTGGGTTTGTGATCCGGTGGACTGCCAACCAAATTAATAGATGATCTCGAAGGTAACCAGTCATTGCTACCCTCTCTCCTAAAAGATCCTCCTCCTGAGCTTTTATTAGGAATAAGATCTAAATTGGAAATCACTTTTTGTGAACCCTTATCTTCTTGACCTTCATTAGAGTGGATAGAACAATTATCGAAATCGATATAGGAATCACTTGAGGATAAAGAATTAACCGAGGCAGCATTCAATTTGGCGGCACTGGAAGCACTTTTTGAAGAGGAAGGACGAGAGACTTTGGTATTGGCGGAGCGATTTTGTACAAACATATACGCCATCACTCCCTTTAAATTATTTTTGTCGATCACTTTTTTTACGCTTTTTTTCAGTTTCTCGATCGCGCCAAAGGATCTATAACATGCATCCAAATCCTGTGTGGTTGGGACTGATGCGTCTTTGCAAACGTCAATCAATCTATCAATAATCCATTGACCATCTCGTTGTATTCTCATGAACGGTCTTTCAACGACCTTCTTAAATATTATATTTAAATCTTCATTATTAGCGGTATCTGGATTGTCAGTTCTTCTACAGTGCTCAATGTAATCATTAATCAAATTTAAACAATTTTTTGTAAAAAATCCAACCTTAGAGTTCTGATTATTTTTTTTAAGGTTATTTATGTGACCTCTCAATTCTTCAAGACCAAATTCTGCTCCAGGTGCATTTATTTTATTAAAAAAATCTCTAATATCAGTAGGAACATTTTCATTACTAGAATCGCTACTGCGCGATGTCTTATCATTCCTCTGAAAGGGTCCACTAATTCCGCGCGTCATATCAACCTCAATAAATTTCCATCAACGCCACAATGCATTGATCCGGAGATGAACTTATGTGGCAACTCCCCCCATGCAGTTCCACCAATGCAGCCTTTTAATAAAATCATTGAGATTTAGCGGCTCTGGATTGGGTAATACAAAGACCAAAATCAGTCCCACGACAAAAGACGCGCACCTGCAGATGCAACCCGCCCCCCTGGCGCAGGCATCAGCACGGTCCGTTTATTTAGCAGGAAAGATGTCTGGCGCAACAACAGCCAGCGGGAAATCAAACAAATGGCGACACGGAAGTGCTGCGCGAGCGGGTCAGACTGCTTGCTCGGACAACACCCTGCGATGGCAGGGTGTAACAACAATCACTTGCTTGAACTGCCGGATGATTCTTCATCGCTGGATTGACGGCGTAAAAAGGCGGGCGGTATCGAGGCGGTAGCAGCAGCGGCTTCCGCTTCCGCGGCATTCAGATTCACCTGCGGCGGATAAAAACGCTCAGCGCGCGGTTGCAGTGTGAAGGCCGAACTCTCGTCATCGCCAAGGAGATGCATGTAAGGCAAGCCCCGCAGCGTGGTTGCCGCCGTAGTTGCCGCCGTAGTTGCCGCCGCAGTTGCCGCCGTAGATGCCGCCGTAGATGCAGCCGCCCTGGTTGCCGCAGGCTTGATCACCTGCCGATCCGATTGAGCTGAAGAGCGATCACTCGGGACGTTGATTGAAGCGTTAATCCAGGCCAGCTCGCTCGACTCACTGGATGGCTCGTTGTGCGCATGTGATGCATTGCCCGGACCAGTGCTGCGAGGGACTGAATCTTCGTCATCCGGATCCGTTTTCGGCCGGCCTATCCTGCCGGGTGCCGGCGCTCCTGGCGGTGCCTTCATGTAGTCCGGAGTCGTGATCTCCATGGAACGCAAACCCGGAAATGACGACAACATGTCATTGGAACTTGAACTCGACAAAGGGAATCTGATCGACGTCGAACCCAACGCAGTCGCTCCATACACGTCTCGCTGCAATCGCCCTGCCACCCTCAAAAGGGGCGTGCGCTCGCTGCTGTGAGGAGGTCGGAGCGTGGAATCGCTACCCGGCTCCGCTGCATCCATTGCCTGCGCCGAGGGTTCGGCGATCACCGGAGGGTGTAACCAGGCGAGGTCGCCAGGGCCCGCGTGACCGGAGGCCAGTTCACCTGCAGACGGTACGTCTCCGGCGCTGGTCGAAGTCACTGCCTGCGACGACCGACCGCTTAGCCTGTCTTCAAGCCGTCGACGCCGGGCATCTTCTCTCGATGCCGCTACAGAGGGTGCTGCTTGCGCTGCCCCGATCAGGACGGGCGACAGTGGCGGTGAAGCCGGAGGGCTTTCCGGGGTGCCCCAGCAGCACAGTGCTCTGACAGTCTGTTTAATACAATCCATAGGAACCTCAATAAAAAACCGGCAGCGTCCCGTGACACCGATCCGGAGATGCACTTATGTGCCGATTACGGCGCACTAGTTCCACGGAGTCGGACCACGATTGGTGGATGACCGGATAGCGACCCCGCCTCGCGCAGTGACTGCACAGGCAGGCATGGCAGCCCCGAAAGACTGCGCTTTACCTGCGCGGGCAAGGGCCCGCCGTTACTTGCTTGAACCGGTACTTTTACCTTCACTGGTGCCGCTCCCCGTTCCGTCGGTGGTACCGGCTCCGGTACTGGAACTCCCACGGGAAACGCCTTCATTACCAGTACTACTGGACGGTGAGGGCGGCGGCATGACTGGCCACAGCTCTTCTTCGTGCATGTCGCGCTTAAATTCGTCCTCCGCATCCAAAGTGTGTTGTCGTAGCCGCATGGCGAGCCGACGCGATGGCGCGTCAGCGTCCTGAGCCTGGGGCATTAAGGGCAACGAGGCGTTGTTTAGCTGGTCCGTCGCCACTGATACCGGCGACACGCCAATACCGGCTGCTGCAGGGACGGCAGGCATCCGGCGGGGAGGTGGCAAGTTGAATACGGATAGTCCGGTTAGCGGATTGTCCTCCCCGTAGGCGGGATGATTAGGCGCAAAGGTGTCGTGTTCGGGGATATTCTCGAAAAGGTTCTGCCAGGTCACCACACGGTGCTGATTCTGCTGGGTGTTGCGAGGCAGATCGACCAACACCGGTTCGCTCCGGCCGGCACGATTGTCGCCGAGTTGTAGCGGCGATAAAGCCGACCCCTGACTTGCCGACTGATCGGGATAAGTTGGAGATGCCGCCGCCGCAGGAGACTGACTGAGCCACTGATCGGGAAAATTTGAGGGAGTACTCACAGCGCGAGCATCAATCAGACCCAAATCGTGTAATAGGCTCGACAGATCAGTTGAGCTTGAACCTGAACTGGTTTGAAAAGCGTCCGAATAAGTCAGACTTGACGGGGTCGACATCTGCGTGCCCGGTTGCGGCAGCCGTGCCACGTTGGAGTCTGCCGTTCCCTCGGTACTGAGCGGAGAAACGGGGACAGCGACCAGTGCGGTGGGGTCTTCGCTCGCTGGAGAAGTCGACAGCGGGACATCAACGGCGGCAGCAACAACGTCGCCCGTGGTCGCGGTCGGAGATCCGCTGCCCTGACTACCTGCAATTTGCTGGCGTCGGGCCTGTCCGCTCGCGGTCGATGAGGATAAGGCACCCACCGATGAAGAGGATTGCCGGAAACTGCCGCGTTCCGACGAGGAGCCCGGTAAAGCCGCTGGGTGCGCCGGGGTGCCACAGCAGCATAATGCTCTGGCGGTCTGTCTAATACGATCCATTTGAACCTCAATAAAAAAAATCCGTCGGCGTCCCGTGACACCGATCCGGAGATGCACTTATGTGCGAGTTACGGCGAACTAGTTCCACCGAGTCGGACCACGATTGGTGGATGACCGGATAACGACCTCGCCTCGCACAGTGACGGCGCAGGCAGGCATGGCAGCCCCGAAAGACTGCGCTTTACCGGCGAAGACAAGTAACAACCGTCATTCTCTTGAACCGGTACTGGAGGAGCGTTCGGCGCTGTGGCGACGGGGTGACGACGCCGGCGGCGTTTGGTAGCCCGCCGCGATAGTGCCCGGACTGTCTTGCGGCGGAGAATACGGCTCGGGTCGCGGTTGCAGTGTGAGGGACGGAGTTGATGTGCTGTCGGGACTGTCAGGTAACAGCGTTACGAGCGGAAGCGATCCCGCGTCCGTACCGTCGTCGGCAACAGATGCCTGGGACATTGGAGTCCAACTATTTACCGACGCGGTCTGCGAGGCCCACGAGGCCGGCGAGTAAGGAAAAGGGTCGCTCTGCGCCCTGCGGATGACTGGCAGCAGAAAAGGAAGCTCCCCGCTAACGGTGTACAAATGCCTGATATCTTCTTCACTCAACGTCCGTGGTGTTCGCTGCACAGAAAGCTCACGCGGTGGAGAATCCCGACTGCTAAGGTCAGGAAACAGTGGCAGAGAAGGTATCGTGGCCGCGTGCCCTTGGTTCGCGAGACTGACTATCGGTCGGATACCTGACGCAGCCACCTCAGGCGTGGCGGGTGCGTTGCTGCCGTGCGCCAGGTTGGGATTTGCACTTGAAAACGCAAAATCTGCAGACATCGCACTTTGAGGCGTGGAGCCATATCCACTAGCATGTGGTCGCCGAGCCGTATGCGAGTCCGGCGTACTCGCTAGCGGAAGGGGATACGCGAAGGCATCAGGGCGTGCGGGTGCCTCACCTTGCTCCGTCATCTGCGTACCGGGTGACGACTGTACTTCGCCTTCCGCGGAGTTCGAAGAACGCTCCTCGACAGGGTCCATGTTCTCCGAAGGGTCTGTCTGTGCAGTGGGTGCCGGTAGTGCGTCGTCGCCTCCGCTACTTGTCAAGGCAAGCTCCGGCGAGCGCCTGCCGCCGGCAAGAACATCTTCCTCTGTGCCGGCATTCGAAGCAGAGATGTCTTGATTTCCTACAATCTGCTGACGCCGGGCACGCCCTGCTAATGACGCTGTCGTCATCGACGACATCGATGCCGATGAAAGGGAGTGCTCCGAATTATCTTGCCCCGGAGCGGCGGCCGCTGTCACCGCAAGGTGCAGGTCAGCGTTCAAACAACACAACGTTCTGGCAACTTGTCTAATGCGATCCATGAAAACCTCTGTCAATAACCGTCCGTGCCACATGGCACTGATCCGGAGTTGAACGTATGTGGACGTTTTTTCAGAATGGTTCCAACGGTACTGAGCACAGTGCGATTCATCGCCGTTGCGTGGCCTCGCCGCAAACGATGACGGCGACCACGCAGCCCTGCAGGGAGGAAGGAAAGGAGAAGGGGTAACGCGCCGCACGGTCGGCCAGCGACCGAATGCGGTCAGCACGACGGCAACTACCGCGTGAGACGGGAAAAGCGAGCCGTACCGACTCAGTCAGGCGCGAGAATACCCGTCTGGTGCAGCGCTTCGAGAAGTTGTCTGGTGCGGCGATCTATGAGTTGCCGGACGACGTCAATATCCTTGCTACGGGCGGCCTGGAACTGCGCCGATTGCTGCTCGCGCTGCGCCAGCAAGGGTCCGAGCTTGGCTTGCTGACTGGCGGCCTGACTGGCGATGTCACGCGCCACGACCAGCTTGGCGGCGTCGACCCGCTGCAAGCCGTGCAGTGAGTCCGCCATTGCTTCCATGCAGTCGAACTCAAACTCGACGCTGCTCAGGATCTGGCAAGACAGTTCGGCGCATTCCCGCGTCTGCTTCGCACGACTCTCGCTGACCGGCTTGGGCAGCGCCCGATAACGGGCCAGCAATTCACGGGTGGAGGCCATCGCCACGCGCAGCGTGATGCTGGCATCGGTGGCGACCTCGCTGAATGTTGATTCAACCGGACGGGTCTGGCTTGCTTGCTGAAATTTTCTGAAAGCATGGCTGCTTTTTCTGAGCGCCTGCTCGGCGCGGGCGGCTGTGCCGTCTTTTCTGATCACGCCGGCAGCGCTGGTCTGGTCGGTGACCGGTTGGAGTGTGGGTGCCGGCTCGGTGCGTACAACGACTGGCGACAGGACCCAGGGGCGTTTTACTATGGGATCAAAGTATTTAGGCATGGTTATCAGCGGCAACTTGCGGAAACATTCCGAATTGCAACTTTGAGAGTGGGGTATGGATTTGAGTGGCGCGATGGCGTCTTCGGTTCCACAGTACCGCGCTTTTTTTTTGCGGCGCGACAGACATCGTCTCCGGTGCCTGCCGCCAATTGGTCAGCCAGCCTTGCCACGACCTATCGAACCCGTGCCGCCGCAATCGCGTTGCCAGCCCGGCTCACTGCCTTGCGCCCGAGGTGCTGCGAGATGAACTGCCCGGCATCAACGACCGCATCGAGGTCGATGCCGGTGCGAATACCCAGTCCTTGCATCAGGTACAGCACATCCTCGGTAGCCACATTGCCGGTCGCTCCCTTGGCGTACGGGCAGCCACCCAAACCGGCCACCGAGGTGTGGAAAATCTCGACGCCGACTTCCAGACTGGCATAAATGTTGGCCAGTGCCTGCCCGTAGGTGTCATGAAAATGTCCTGACAACTGCGCCAGCGGAAACTCCTGCGCGGCCCGCTGCATGACGGCCTGCACCTGATGTGGCGTACCCACGCCGATGGTGTCGGCAATATCGATTTCATCGCAGCCCAGTGCCTGCATGCGTGCGACCACGTCGGCGACACTATCGAGCGACACCGCGCCCTGGTACGGACAACCCATCGTGCAACTGATGCTGCCGCGCAGACGCATGCCGTTGTGTTTGGCCGCCGCGGCAACCGCACGAAAACGCTCGATCGATTCGGCAATCGAGCAATTGATGTTCTTTTGCGAGAAGGCTTCGGAAGCCGAGCCAAAGATCACGACTTCGTCGGCCCGCGCCAGCAGCGCGGCGTCGAACCCCTGCATGTTCGGCGTCAGTACCGAATACACCACGCCGTCGCCGCGCACGATGTGCGCCATCACGTCGGCCGAGGTAGCCATCTGCGGCACCCATTTCGGCGAGACAAACGAGGCGGCTTCGATGTTGCGAAACCCGGCCTTGGTAAGCCGGTCGACCAGCGCGATCTTGATCTCTGCGGGGATGGTCTGGGCTTCATTTTGCAGGCCGTCGCGCGGGCCGACTTCGACAAGTTTGACGTGGGTTGGCAGGGTCATGTCAATATCCTTTCGTGCGATCGACCAGACCGGCAACCGGCTGGCCACGCTCCATCTGTTTGATCTTGGCGGCGATCTGCCGCACGCTGTCGCCGCGCAGGGTCAGCGCGGAAATATGCGGCGTGATCGTGATGCGCGGCTGGTTCCAGAACGCGTGATCTGACGGCAGCGGCTCTTCGCGGAACACGTCGAGCGTCGCGCCACCCAGATGACCTTCGTCGAGCAAGTCCAGCAAATCCTGCTCGACCAGATGTGCACCGCGCGCGACGTTGATCAGGTACGCACCCTTGGGCAGCCTGGCCAGCGTGTTGCGATCGAGGATGCCGGTGGTCTGCGGCGTGAGCGGTAACACGCACACCAGTACTTGCGACTGCGCGAGGAAATCATCAAGCTCGTCAGCCCCGGCATGCGACTGCACACCGGCAATCTCCTTGCGACTGCGACTCCAGCTGCGCACCGGAAATCCCAACGACAGCAAGACCTCGGCAATGCGCGCGCCGAGCACGCCCATGCCAAGAATGCCGACTGAAAAATCCTCCTTGCGACGTGGCTTCAGGAAGCGCCATTGATGATCGCGTGCCTGCGCATCGAACTCGTCGAAGCGGCGAAAATAACGCAGTACCGCATGGCTGACGTAATCGGCCATCTGCACTGCCATGCCGGCATCATCGAGCCGTACCACCGGCACGCCGGCCGGGAGCGCATCGCCGAGTTGCAGGATGGCGTCGACGCCGGCACCGAGATTGAAAATCGCCTTCAGGTCGGCGCGGTGCTGCAGCATCGCCGCAGGCGGTTTCCAGACCACCGCGTAATCGGCCGGGGCGGTGTCGCCCTCGTGCCAGACGCGCACATCGGCCAACGGCAAGGCGGTGTGCAGCTCGGCCAGCCACTGCTCGACAGGACCGCTGTCGGCATAATAAATAATCTGCATCAGGGTTTCCTTATTCGGTTGCGAAGGACAACAGCGGCGCGCCTTCCGTGACCTGATCGCCGACGGCGTACAGCACTTGTTCGACCACGCCGGCCGCTGGCGCGGTAATCGTATGTTCCATTTTCATGGCTTCCATGATCAGCATGGGCGCGCCCTTTTCGACGCTGTCACCAGCGGCCACCAGCACCGCGACGATCTTGCCCGGCATCGGCGCGGTCAGGCGTCCGCCTTCGGCTTCGGCGGTACCGGAATGCGCCAGCGGATCGGTCCATGTCAGCGCCGTGTGCTGGCCATCCAGATACACATGCAGCTGCTCGCCATCGCGCACCACGGTGCCGCGCACGGTCTGCTCGCCGAGGTGTAGCGTGATCGCATTGCCGTCGCGGCGCAGGATTTTCATCATGGTAGTCGCGTCACCAAGGCCGAGCTGATAGCCATCACGCAAGTAAATTGCACGCAATGGATAAGCGCCTGCCTCGTCCGAAAAATCCAGCGTGCGTTGCAGCGGCACATTCATGCGCCAGCCATCGGTGCTGGCCCACGGACTGGCGGCATGCGTTTGTTCCGATCCCAGCAGTGCTGCGGCGGCCAGCGCCAGCACCGGCAGACTCGCCGGCAGCGGTGCCGGAAACAGCGCCGCCTGATTGTGTTCGATCAGGCCGGTATCGAGCTGCGCACCGGAGAACGGCGCGCTCTCGACCAGCCGTTTCAGGAAGCCGATGTTCGACGACAGGCCAACGATCCGGTATTGCGACAGCGCCTCGCTCATCTGGTGCAGCGCGGCATCGCGGTCCTTGCCCCAGACGATCAGCTTGGCAATCATCGGATCGTAAAACGGCGAGATCGCATCACCTTCGCGCACGCCGCTGTCGATGCGGATGACGCTGTGTTCGTACAGGTCGATGGGCGTGCTGAAGCTGATCGCCACCGGCGTGGCGAGATGGCGCAGCGTGCCGATCGACGGCAGGAAACCCTTCTCCGGATTTTCGGCATAGATGCGCGCTTCGAGCGCGTGGCCGTTGATCTTCAGCTGCTCTTGCCGCAGCGGCAGCGGCTGGCCCGACGCGACCCGCAATTGCCATTCGACCAGATCCAGGCCGGTGATCATTTCGGTCACCGGATGCTCGACCTGCAGACGGGTATTCATTTCCATGAAATAGAACGAGCCGTCCTGATTGGCGATGAATTCGACAGTGCCGGCACCGACATAGCTGACTGCCTTGGCAGCGGCAATCGCGGCCTCGCCCATCGCGCTGCGGCGTTCCAGCGTCATGCCCGGTGCGGGTGCTTCTTCGAGTACTTTCTGGTGGCGACGCTGCACCGAACAATCGCGTTCGAACAGGTAGACGCAGTCGCCCTGCGTATCGGCGAAGACCTGGATTTCGATGTGGCGCGGTGCGCTCAGGTATTTTTCGACCAGCACCTTGTCGTCGCCAAAACTGTTGATCGCCTCGCGCTTGCAGGACGCCAGCGCAGCAATGAAGTCGGCACTGGCTTCGACGATGCGCATGCCCTTGCCACCGCCGCCGGCGCTAGCTTTGAGCAGTACCGGGTATCCGATCTGATCGGCTTCGTGGCGCAGGAACTCGGGGTCCTGATTCTCGCCGTGATAGCCGGGCACCAGCGGCACGCCAGCCTTGCTCATCAATTCCTTGGCGGCGGACTTGCTGCCCATCGCGCGAATGGCTGAGGCCGGCGGGCCGATGAAGACCAGTCCGGCGGCGGCGCAAGCATCGGCGAAGCCGGCGTTTTCGGACAGAAAACCGTAGCCCGGATGGATTGCCTGCGCGCCGGTGGCGAGCGCGACTTCGATGATCTTGTCGGCACGCAGGTAACTATCCTTGGCTTCGGCAGGGCCGATCCTGACCGCTTCATCGCACAGCGCGACATGGCGCGCTGTGGCATCGGCATCGGAATAGACCGCGACGGTCTTGATGCCGAGCCGGCGGGCGCTGGCAGCAACCCGGCAGGCGATTTCGCCACGATTGGCGATCAGGATTTTGGTGAACATGGTGGCCTCTTTGTTGTGGTTATTGTTTGGTGTTTCTGCTACCCGTTCCTGCGTCGTTTTAACCAACAGCTGCAAACTGCCTCGGCAGCAACCAGGGTCAGAGTTTTTTTTCGCGAGGCTTTTGCGCGAAAATTACTCTGACCCTGCTTGCGGATTTCGAAGCCAGGCCATTCGCGACCGCCGCTGCTGGTGCGCAATCACCGTGCTCCGTAACCCGTTGTCGGGGTCAGAGTAATTTTCGCGATGAAGCCTGCGAAAAAAAACTCTGACCCCGACAACTACTTCTCGATCAATGACACCCTTCGGCTTCGATCTTGGTTGCCCGCGTGCGCATGCCGAGCTTGGCCAATAACGCCTGGTCTTCTTCGACTTCCGGATTGCCGGTCGTGAGCAATTTGTCGCCATAAAAAATCGAATTCGCGCCCGCCAGGAAACACA
>CANFED010000089.1 GCA_947445995.1 Oxalobacteraceae bacterium
AATCTTGTCGTCGGCCTGGTGGTTTTCCTGATCCTGACCGTAGTGCAGTTCATTGTGATTACCAAAGGGTCGGAACGGGTTTCTGAAGTGGCTGCCCGCTTTACCCTGGACGCCATGCCGGGCAAGCAGATGTCGATCGATAGCGATTTACGGGCGGGTTTCCTGACAGCCGACGATGCGCGTCGCAAACGTGCCGAACTGGCCAAGGAAAGCCAGTTGCACGGCGCGATGGATGGTGCGATGAAATTCGTCAAGGGTGACGCCATTGCCGGCATTTTTATCGTGATGGTGAACTTGATTGGTGGGATTTCGATCGGGATATTTCAGCGCAGTATGACTGTTGGTGACGCCAGTAAGCTTTACTCAATTCTCAGTATTGGCGATGCGCTGATTGCCCAGATACCGGCTCTGCTTATTTCATTGACGGCAGGGATGATCACCACGCGCGTGTCCGATGACAATCGTGAACATGACGGTGGCGGCAAAAGCAACATCGGTCAGGATATTGTTTCGGAAATGTTCGCCGAGCCAAAGGCGATGGTCACGGCGAGTGTCATCATGGTGTTGTTCGGCATGATTCCCGGAATGCCAACGGCGATTTTTTTGGGATTAGCGACCTTGCTCAGTGCGGGAGGTGCGTTAGCGCTACTCAAGCCGCGCGCGGAAGCAGCCAAAAAACGTGCCGCAGAAATGAATCGCGTCGTTGGCAAGCCCAAAGTGGTCGATCTGACGACCTTCGAATCGACAAAGCCGTTCATCGTGCGGATGCACAAGAGTATGGAAGGCAAACCGGATGCCGAAACGATTACTGATGCCATCCGAATCATGCGCAACACAGTCATGGGTTCGCGCGGCATTCCCGACATGCACACGATCGATTTTGAATATCGTGACAGCATGCCCGCAGACCGGATTCATTTTCTGATGGCAGAAGTGCCACTGGTGGATGTTGAAATTCGCCTGGGATGGGGTGCAACAATTGAGACAACCGACCGGTTAACCGAGCTTGGTTTCGAGGCACGCGATGATGGTGTCGCGGGTACACGCCGGCACCGCACTTGGGTGAGGGTGCCAGAGGATAACTCCCTGGAGGAGGCGGGCGTGGTCTACCAAAGCTGGGAAACCGTTCTTGCCGCCGATATCGAAGTCGAGATGATGCGCAACTGCCAGATGTTCATGGGCGTTCACGAAGTACAACGCTTCATGCGGTTTGCCGACCGTCGTTTTCCTGAACTTGGCAAGGAGTTGGCGCGTACCGTCACGTTACCGCGCCTGACCGAGGTGATGCAGCGACTAGCCCGCGAAGGTGTTTCGCTGCGTAATGCCCGGCTGATCCTTGAAACCGTACTGGATTGGTCTTCCAAAGAGCGCGATCCGGATATTCTTGCGGATTACGTCCGGCTCGCACTGAAGCGGCAGTTGTGCTTTGAAGTTGCCCAAAACGGATTGATCGAAGTCATCCTGATGTCGCCTGAAATGGAGGACCTGTTGCGCGGTGCGATCCGGCAAACCAGTCAGGGTAGTTACCTTGAGCTCGAAGTGGAGACCGAACAAGCCATTCTGGATCGCTTGGGTGAGCTGATCGGCACAGGCGGTTCGGCCTCCATGCCCCCCGTGCTCGTGACGGCGGCGGATATCCGGCGCTCAGTACGCAAGTTAATCGAAGAGGAATTCTTTTCGGTGCCGGTGTTTTCGTTCTCGGAGTTGACCCAGCATGCGCGTGTTCAGCCGCTGGGGATGATCGAATTGTGAACGGAACCAATCATGTCGCTTTGGCACTTATCAATAACCAAACTTTATTGATGAGAGCAAGATCATGGATAGTGAACTTCGTATCCTGAATGGTTTGCATCGCGGTGCCACGTTGCCGCTGGACGAAACAACCCTGCTGCTTGGAGCAAACGAAGATGCCGATGTGGTGATCGTCGATCCCGGTATCGTTCCCTATCATGCCAGTCTGCAGCAATGTGACGGCGGCTGGATCCTGACGGCGGATGCCGGAGAAATTTTCAGTGCCGATAGCTTGGTGCCGCAAGCGCTGCTCGATCTCTGGAGCGGCGTTTTTTTTCGACTTGGAGAAACCTGGCTGGTGATTTCTCCCTGTGATGCGGCGTGGCAATCGTTGCCACCGATGCCGCAGCCGGAAGTTGAAGTTGACTACGAAGCAGACGATGACCAGAAAATCGAGGATTACGCTGAAATCAATACAGCAAAGAGTGACAGTCTCGATGACGAGTATCTTGCCGACGAGTCTGCCCTTGGCCCCGATGCAGTACCGCAAGTCGTCGAGGTCGAGGAGGTCAAGCCAGCTAGTACGAGTGTCTCGAAACGCTGGCCCAAGTGGATGGTTGCGCCTGCTGGCTTATTGGTCTTGCTCACGGCAGTTGCGCTCTTTACTTATTCGAGCAAGCCATCGTTGGCCATCTTGCCTTCGCTCCAAAGTATTAACAGCGCCGTAAATCATTCTTCCATTCCGAAGAAGGTAGCGAGCATTGCAACTGAAAAGGCCGCCACATCAGATCCTGCCAAGTTGACGCCAGAGGCGCTGGCGATCGCATTTCGCAAACGGATGAAAGATGCAGACCTGTACGCGCAATTCGACATGGATCTCAGGGAATTAGGCTGGTCGATGCGTGCCCACCTGGACGATGCAGAAAGCGAACGGTTTGAGCGTGTTCTGAAAGCTTTTGTGCTCGAACACAAGATCACTTTTCCGGTCAATGCCAAGGTTGGCAATGCCGAATCGATGCTGCCTTTCACAATTCGGCAAATCGTCAGTGGAACGAATGCAGGCATCGTCACGGGTGACGGTGACCGTTTTTATGTCGGGGATGAGTTCCTTGGCGTCCGGTTGGTTGCCGTGAAAGACAACAGGTTGACCTTCATGGGCAAGCGCAAGATCGAGGTGATCTGGTGATCCGTGGTCCTGATGTTGGCGAATTGGCCGAGATGGATCGCACCATCGCAACCCTTGTGGCTGACAGGGCCGGCTGGTTGGCAGAGTTTCCCTCCAAACCCGGATTGACAAGTTGTGGCAAGGTTGCCCGAGTATTGGGCACGGTTATTGAGGCACACATGCCACCTGTACAAATCGGCGAATTGTGCAGTCTGTCCAATCCTGGATCGGCCGTCGAGTTGTTGGCTGAGGTGGTTGGATTCAATAACCATGCGGCACTGCTGTCAGCGCTGAGTCCGCTCGAAGGTGTGTCGAATCGTACCCGGATCACGCCATTGCGACGTAGTCATTCCATTGAGGTTGGAGAGCATTTGTTGGGTTGTGTGCTCGATGGTTTTGGCCGCATGCTGTTCCGTACGGCCATCATGCCGCCGGAGCAGCCAGGTTGGCGGGTGTCCGTGCCGGTGATCCGCGATGCGCCCAAGGCAACCGACCGGCCGCGTATTACGACAGTACTGCCAACTGGCGTGCGTGCAATCGATGGCCTGCTGACGATGGGGCGAGGCCAGCGTATCGGCGTTTTTGCAGGTCCGGGTTGCGGCAAGACCACGCTGATGGCGTCAATTGCGCGCGGGTGTGCGGCCGACGTCATCATCTTTGGCTTGATCGGTGAGCGTGGCCGCGAGCTCAATGAATTTTTACAACACGAACTCGATGATGAACTGGTGCGCAAGACCATCATCGTGTGCGCTACGTCCGATCGGACATCAATGGAGCGTTCGCGGGCGGCATTCAGTGCCACGGCAATTGCCGAAGCATTCCGTTCGCGTGGCAAGAATGTCTTGCTGCTCGTTGATTCATTGACCCGTTTTGCGCGTGCTCAACGCGAAATCGGACTGGCTGCCGGCGAGCCACCCGCACGCGGCGGATTTACCCCTTCGGTCTACACCATGCTTCCGCGCCTGATCGAGCGTGCAGGTAGCACGATGGAGGGCTCCATCACGGCAATGTACACCGTGCTGGTTGACGGCGAGACCACCTCCGATCCCATCGGCGATGAGGCGCGCTCTCTACTTGACGGACATATCGTCCTGACCAAAAAACTGGCCGAGCAGGGACACTATCCCGCCATTGATGTCCTGGCCAGTATCAGTCGTGTGATGAGCAATGTTGCCACCAGCCAGCAACGCAAGTCAGCCTCCCGGTTTCGTGAGTTGATGGCACGGTACGACGAAATGGAATTACTGATCCGGTTGGGGGAGTACAAGCCTGGCGGTGATCCGGTGGCAGATGTCGCGGTGCGGCTTCGACCCGAGCAATTGAAATTTTTGCGGCAGGATACGCGCCACCTGACACCATTCGATCAGATGCAAAAGCAACTTGATGTGCTGGCAGAGTGAGCATGGACGAAGCCTCCGGACTATTCGAATTGACCGGACTGCGGCGTGAACTCGTAGACCTTCCAGAGCCAAAACGTCAGGATAAAAGCCTGCCAAAACTGATTGGCGTCCATAAACGCCGGCTGGAGCGGATGGAGTGGGAGTGCTTGCAGGCGCGTACACATTGGCGCGAATTGCGTGGGTCGGTCGCACAGGTCAAACAGGACTGGCGCAATGCGCAACAGCATGCCAAGGATTTTTGGGCTGACGCGCGCGCTGAGTTTTTTCGGATGGAAATCTCTAGCGGGAAATTTCGCACAGCCAAGGGTGCTTATGAACGCAAGAAGCTGGAAGCCGAGCAAATCCATATTCAGGCGCGAGAGGCCGCGCAGCGTGCGAGGCAATCCGGGCAAGCGTACTTCTTGCTCAAGCAACTGGTGCGAGCAGGTCATTTGCGAAGCGAAAAGCTGGATATTTTGCAAAAAATACTGCACGAGAAAAATAATCCACCGGAGTAAACGATGAGCACGGACAGCATACAACGCAAGCCACCCGCACCTCCGGTCCAGAAGCCTGTGCAGGCTCCCGTGTCGACTCAGGATAGTGCGAGCTTCGCTGCACGCATGAAAAAATCCAGCGGCGAGCAAGGCAAGAGTGCACGCAACGTGCGACGTGACGATGAGAAATTACACGCTTGCTCTTCGAGCGATTACGACGATCAGTCCATCGCGTTACAAAGCATGAGTGCTGTCATGGCGGCAGCAAGGCGGGAGCACGATGCACAAGATGAAGGAGGAGAGAACTCCTGGAATGCGGTAAGCGTGTCCGATGGATTCGATGAGTTCGATACCGACACCTTAGCCGAGCAACTGGCACCGCTATCGGCGAATGATGGTCTGTTTGAAGTCCATCTGCCCAATGGGAAAAAATTGTCGGTTGCGGTGACAACGACGGCGAACCGTTTGCGCTTTTTGCTGAGCAGCGATGCAGGCGACCTGAGCGCGCAAATAAAGCGAAAGAAAAAGGAACTGGAGCAACGAATTGCACGACGTACAGGAAAGGATGTTGTTTTGTCCGTCCTGTAACCGTGCTGCCTGAAAGATATTTCCATGCTCCCAAGCGAACCCGCAGCGACATTGGCAGCCGATCCGGAACCAGTTCAAGCATTACTCAAGCCCAAACCTCAACGGAAAAAACGTTCCGTCGATGTTGACGTCGATGTTGCGTTCGATGATGGCACGCCAGCAGTCGGCATGATTGAGCCGATCCCTCGCAAGCGAGCTGGCAGCAAACCACGTACGCCGGTTGCGTTGTCCCCGGATATTGATTTCACAGCAAGCTCAGAATCCGTCCCTCCTGAATACGCTTTGCCGTTGGAGATTGAGGTCATCGAACGCCCGGCTACCGCTCGTATCAGTTCCGCACAGGCTGTCCTGAGCAGAGTTCTGGGGGCGGGGCGCTATGCCAAGCTGACAGAATTGGGACCCGATGCGTCGCTTGAGCTGCAATTGAGTAAGCTGCCGTCGATTGACGCCGACCCTTACCGCGCGCTGGTGTTGCATGGCCCTGCCGGCGATATCGAGTTGAGCGACGGGATACGATTGTTGATGGCGCTGACCGGTATCGACCTCGGTGAAAGTGCCGTCGAGATACCCGAATCGCAGTGGCTTAACGCGTCAGTATTGGGTCGCCTAGCCGGCACACCGTTGCAGGAGATCATGTCGTTGAGCAGGGGGTGTCTTGCTTCTGATGCTGAACATGCCACCTTGTGCCTGAGTTTGCGCGGCGGTCAACATGCTTTTTCCATCACGGCCAAGGCCAGTGCCGCCTGCTGGCTGGCGTTTCTTTCACGCGGAGCCTGGTTGCACAACGGGCGGGTGATTGAGCATCAACCGGATTTGCCACTGACTTTCCCCTGGCGCATCGGTACCCACCGTCTGGATCGATCTACTCTGGAAGACATGGCGGTCGGCGATATCGTGTTTCCTCAATCCTGCTGGTTCGACTGCAGTGGAACTGGCCTGATCAGCATTGGTAGTTGGCAATTGTCAGTCATGTATTCCGCACCTGCGGGCATGACCTTACTCAGTCTGGAGACGCGCATGGATTCACCTGGCACCATTGTTGATACCGACTCCCTTGTCATTCGCCAGACGTTTGCCGACGCGAACGATACGGCCGGACTTGATACCTTGCCCGTGCAAGTGCATTTCGACATGGGATGCTGTCACACCACGCTTGGAGGCTTGCGCACGTTGGTGGCGGGCAGCGTGCTCCCCATTGAAGGTGGCTCACCGGCGGCTATCGGCATTTCTGCTGGGGGACACACTCTGGGACAGGGAGAGCTGGTCGAGGTCAATGGAAAGTTGGCGATTCGAATCACTTACTGGAGCTGAAGGTGAGTTCCGGCAAGTTTGATGTCGTCTCATTTTCTATCCTGCTGGCGATACTGGCGCTGGTGCCGCTCGTGGTCGTGACGACCACATCGTTCCTGAAAATCTCGCTGGTGATGCTGGTGACGCGCAATGCGCTCGGCGTGCAGCAGGTGCCACCGACCCTGGCCATCTATGGCATTGCGTTGTCGCTGACGTTATTCATCATGTCACCCACTGTGCAGGAAATCGGCAATCACGTGGCCGAGATGGAGTCCGAACAAACCAATACCAAGCACAACCTGGCTGATGCCCAGGTTGCGTTCGAGCCCTTGCGCGCTTTTATGCTCAAACACTGCAAACCGGATCAGCGGGAAATTTTCCTTGCGAGCGCAAAGAAACTTTGGCCGAAGGAATTTGCCGCAGAAGCCAAATCGACGGATGTGCTTGTCCTGGTACCCGCCTTTGTTGTGTCAGAACTCCAGACCGGCTATGAAGTCGCATTTTTGATTTACATCCCGTTTGTTGTCATCGATTTGCTGGTGTCGAATTTGCTGATGGCGCTGGGCATGCAACAAGTCAGCCCCCAGACCATTACGGTACCGCTGAAGTTGCTGCTGTTTGTGATGGTGGATGGCTGGGGGAAGTTACTCAATGCGCTTGCATTGTCCTATGCGTAACTGAATTTTTTGCCTGTCCTCTTACCCACCAAGGAGTAGTCAGCATGGCCGATACATTAAATTTTTTCCAGCAGGGCTTGTGGATGATCATTATGTTATCGGCCCCGCCGTTGCTGGTCGCGGTACTTTGTGGCAGCTTCATTTCACTGATTCAAGCCGTCACGCAAATCCAGGACCAGACCCTGCCTTACGTCGTCAAGCTGATGGGCGTGTCGATCACGCTGTCGCTGATGGGACGCTGGATCGGTAGCGAATTGATGCAAATGATGAGCGCAGCATTCGCGCTCATACCGATTGCCGGTCGCTAGCAACGTGCATCGGTGATGGAACCATCGCTGCTCCTGGATTTGCAAAATACGATGGTCGCCATGGCATTGGTCATGCCGCGCTCATTTGTCGTGCTGGCGATTCTTCCTGGATTCGGTACGCGGACGCTGGTTGGAATTGCCCGTAATTCCATTGCACTGGCGATCGCATTGCCGGCCTGGTTACCCACCTATTATTTCGTCAAGACCGGCCAGGTGGATTACATCATCGCGGTGATGCTGGGGTTCAAGGAAGCCGGGATTGGCCTGATGCTCGGCACGTTGATGGCGCTGCCAATCTGGGCCCTGCAGTCGCTCGGTTCCATTCTCGATACGCAGCGCGCATCGACGCAGGTGATGGCAGACAACGCATCGTTCGATTCAGATGCCAGCGCGCTCGGTGCGATGCTGGTTCAAGCCGTCGTCATGGTCATGATTCAGGCTGGATTGATGACGGCGCTGGTTAGGATCATGATCGAAAGCTATGGATTGTGGCCAGCGTTCAGTTTGATGCCACCGTTTGAGCTCGGACACATGGATGTAGTCCTGAAACGCTTCGGCGAATTCTTCTGGCACCTCGCTGTCTACGGCGGGCCGGTCCTGATTCCACTGGTACTGGTTGATTTTGCGATTGCAGTGATCGGTATTTTTGCACCAAACCTGCAAGTATCGGCGATCTCTTCGCCCATCAAATGCCTGCTCGGGCTTTTTATTTTGCTGGTGTACTGGCCAACCCTGGCGCACTACATTTCCTACGACTTTTCGGGTGTACTCGATCTGATTCCACTCTTGTTGCAAGCGGCACCTGCGGGGAATCGATGAGCGAGAAAACCGAACAACCCACCGATAAAAAAATCGAGGATGCCCGCGAAAAAGGGCAAGTACCGGTCAGTCGTGACATGGCGCGACTGGCCACTTTTTTTGTCATCGGCTTGCTGGCATTCGTCACCGAAAAGCTCTGGCACACCAGTATTGATAGCTTGTTCGAGCTGGCCTTCCAGCGCATCGGTTCCCCATTCGTTCCGGCCATGCTGGAAATGGTCGCCAGTGCTGGCAAGCTGATACTGGTCGTTTTCGGTTCCATTGCGATTACTGGCACGGTAGTCGCCATCATGGCGTTCTGGGGTCAGTTTGGCATTTTGTTGTCGGCCAAAGCACTCGAACCTAAACTGGATAAGCTCAATCCAGTTCAGGGAATGATGCAACTGTTCTCCAAGAAAAAGCTCGTCGAGCTAGTGGTCTCGTTAGGTAAGGCCATTCTGATCGGTTACGTGATGTATGTGATCGTTCTCGATCAGTTACCAACGATCCTGAAATTATCGGGAGGCACACCTCAAGATGTGTATTACGGTTTTGTCGAGATGCTATTTCTGATCTTCAAGATTGCAGTCGGTATCTGCTTCAGTTTTTCACTGGTGGATCTGGTCTCACAGCGTTTTTTTCATACCAAGTCGCTCATGATGAGCATGGATGAAATCAAGCGAGAGTATAAGGAGTCAGAGGGAGATCCGTTGGTCAAGGGCACACGCAAGCAGTTGGCACAGGAATGGGCCAATGAGGAACCGGCGGCGCGTACCGAAAATGCCAATGCGGTCGTCGTCAATCCGACGCATTTTGCCGTGGCACTGTTTTATGATTTTGATGCACCATCAGTTCCGATGGTGCTGGCCAAGGGCAAGGACGAGACCGCCCAGTTGATGATTGCGCGCGCGCATGAACTGAAGATCCCAGTGATCCGCCACGTCTGGTTGGCCCGCACGCTTTATGCAACCGCAAAACCCGATAATCCAATTCCCAAAGCCAGCTACGATTCGGTCGCGCATGTTTATGCGTTAATTCAGGAAATGCGGGACAGCGGTGAGTTCACGCCACTGACGCAACTTGAGATGTACGGGAATCCGCCGACGGACGACTGACCGTCTCAGTTTTGTCATTGAGCGCCATCATCGTTGCCACTCTGTGAGACGGACACCGGCACACGGAACACCTGACCCGGCATGAAAGGACTCACCAGGACGCAGGGTACTCTAGATGGTAATTCTGCCTCATGAAACCGTAAGTATTGCCGGACGCGCACTTCGTTCAATTCGGATACCATGAACATCCTCGGTATTGGGAGCCGTCGCTTCCAGCCCAGGTCAATTTTTTCATTCAGCCAATAATGAACCCAACGACTCCTCTAAATGAAGTGGATGCTAGTGATGCGCTTCCAGTGTCGCAATCCATCCGCCAACGTCTTATCGCCAGTAAAACCCGCTTCCACGCTAACGACAACATTGCCGAGTTTATCAAGCCCGGTGAGTTGGATGCCCTGCTCGATGAGGTGCAAGGCAAGCTGCACAGCGTATTGCAGAGTCTGGTGATCGACACCGACAGCGACCACAATACCCAGAACACCGGGCGTCGGGTCGCCAAGATGTTCATCCACGAAGTATTTCGAGGAAGGTATGTGCCGATGCCGGCACTGACCGAATTCCCGAACGCTGCTCACCTCAATGAGTTGATGATCATCGGACCTATTACGGTGCGCAGCGCCTGTTCGCATCATTTGTGTCCGATCATTGGACGTATCTGGATCGGTGTGATGCCGAATGAACATTCGAACCTCATTGGTCTGTCCAAGTACGCCCGGATCGCCGACTGGATCATGAGCCGACCGCAGATCCAGGAAGAGGCCGTCGTGCAACTGGCCGACATTCTGCAGGATAAGATTCAGCCGGACGGGCTGGCCATCGTGATGGAGGCCGATCACTTCTGCATGCACTGGCGTGGCGTGAAGGATATGGATTCCAAGATGATCAACAGTGTCATGCGCGGATCATTCCTGAAAGATCCGAACTTGCGCCGTGAGTTCCTGTCGCTCCGTAACGTTAAAAAATAATCGAGGAATCGCCATGCTAGTCCGTTTATTGTATGCAAGTCGTTCGGTCGACAAGAATTCGACCGAACTAGTTAATTCCATCATGGCGCAGTCACGGCTGAACAATCCGTCGCAAGGCCTGACCGGTATTCTGTGTTTCAGCGGGGATATTTTTATTCAGGTTCTCGAAGGCAGCCGTACCGCAGTCAATGCGTTGTACAGCCATATCCTCAAAGATCCGCGCCACACGGGTGTTCAGATCCTGCACTTCGAAGAAATCACGGAACGTCGTTTTGCCGGCTGGACCATGGGCCAGGTTAATCTGGCAAAGCTCAATACGTCGGTGTTGCTGAAGTATTCGGAGCTGCCTGAACTCAATCCGTTTGCGGTGTCGGGTCTGGTCTCGATGGCGTTGCTCGATGAACTGATCGCCACGGCTTCCATCGTCGGTCGTGCCTGACTGAAATTTCTTGTTGGCTATGTTGGTTGGCGTACAGCGCAGGACTCCGGGGTGACAGATGATCAACTTTATTGATTATCATCTCCCGGAGAAAACCCTCATGAACCCATCGGCTAGAATCCGGTCTGTTGTCTCGTTCGTAGCGACGGCGACGCTTGTTCTGTTATGTTTTTCAGCAGGCACTGCGCTGATCGCCAACTGGATCATGGATGGTGAAGGCCTGCCGGCAGATATCGCCTATCCATCGGAGTAGTTACTGCGGATAGAGCGCGTGACTCCTGGCGTACAAGCGCACCAATCCCAGCAATGCATCGATGGTTGGCGTCGCGACTCCGACCTCAAGGCCGATTTCTCTTACCGCACCAACCAGGGCATCGATCTCGAGAGCCCGTCCGGCCTCAGCATCCTGCAGCATCGATGTCTTGAATGCGCCGAGTTGACGCGTCAGACGCATCCTTTCCTCTCCGCTTTGTTCAATGTGACAGCCGATCCGGTCTCCGATGGCGGCAGCTTCTGCCATCGCCTTCAAGCAAAAATCCCGTACTAGCGGATCGTCCAGCACCTTGTCGGCACGTGCCCCAGTCATCGCCGAGAGTGGATTCATCGTCATGTTGCCCCACAATTTGTACCAGATGTCGCGGTGAATATCGGGGCTGGCTTCGGCATCGAAACCGGCATTGGCGAGTATGTCGACCAGGGCAGACAATCGTACCGATTGACCTGAAATCGCTTCACCGAGGACTAGGCGGTTACCGAAACCTGGACGGATCAAGCCGGGCTCCGGTGAACTACTCGACAGGTGCACGACGCATCCGATCAACTGGCGCGCAGGCATCGCCCGTGCAAGAGCACCGTCGGGGTCCAGCGATTGCAGACGCAGGCCTGAAAAAGGGCGTTCTGGTTGCTCAAAAAACCACCATGGGACGCCATTCATTGCAGTAATGATGCGTGTCTCTGGGCCTAGTAGCGGAGTTATTTGGGTCACAACTTCGGCAAGCGCAGTCGACTTGACCGCGACAATCACGATATCCTGCACGCCGATCCGGGAAGGCGTATCGTCCGCCTCGATCATGATGTGGCGGATGCCGGTACTGTCGTCGAT
>CANFED010000090.1 GCA_947445995.1 Oxalobacteraceae bacterium
CCGGGCAAGCGCCGGTCGATCAGGTCGTAGTAGGTCGCGATGGTTTTCTGGAACTGCACTTGCTGCGATTCCATCTGTTCGACGGTGCGATAGATGTCGTTGGTGCCAAGCGCAATATGCTGGATGCCTTCGCCCCGGTACAGGTCGAGGTATTCGGCGATCTGCGATTTGTCATCCGAGGATTCATTGATCGGAATGCGGATCTTGCCGCAGGGCGAGGTCATCGCTTTCGATTTCAGGCCGGTCAGTTTGCCTTCGATATCGAAGTAACGCACCTCGCGGAACCCGAACAGGTTTTCATAGAATTCGGCCCATTCCTTCATGCGACCGCGATGGACATTGTGCGTCAGGTGATCGATGTAGGTCAGGCCATTGCCGACCGGATTGGCGACCGCACCGGGGATGGCGACGAAGTCGACGTCATAGATGCTGATGTCGCCGATGACGCCATCGGTCTTGCCGCGCCAGCGATCGACAAAATAAATCAGCGAATCGCCAATGCCCTTGATGGCCGGGATATTGAGCTCCATCGGACCGGTGCGGTTATCGAAACCCCAGGCACCGAGTTCGAGGGCACGCTTGTACGCGTAAGCGGCATCATCGACACGAAAGGCAATCGCGCAGATTGACGGACCGTGCTGGCGCGCGAAGCGCTGCGCAAACGAATCCTGCTCACCGTTGATAATGAAATTGATCTCGCCCTGCCGATACAGCGTCACATCCTTGTGGCGATGGCGGGCGATCGCGCTAAAACCCATTTGCTCGAATAGCGCACCCAGCGCTTTCGGGTCCGGCGCAGCGTACTCGATGAACTCGAAACCGTCGGTGCCCATCGGGTTGTCCCAAGGTTGGAATTGCATGCTGTCTCCTGACTGTTGTTTGACCCTCAGTATAGGTCGGCGGCGACGGCAGAAAATTGCGAATGACTTTACCGCGCTGCAGCCATCCGCAATAACATTGCTGGAATATTGCAGAGTGAGGTGATTTATGGCGTCAATCCCGCTGGACAAGACCGACCGGAAGATTTTGGCGATCCTGCAGACCGATGGACGGCTATCGAACCAGGAGGTGGCAGAACGGGTCAATTTGTCGCCGTCGCCGTGTTTGCGGCGCATCCGCCGGCTCGAAGAAGCCGGTGTCATCCGGCAATATGTCGCGCTGCTGGCCGCAGAAAAAATCGGTCTTGGACTGCTGGCGTATGTCAATGTGCGGCTGATCAAGAATAGCGATGCAGCAACGGCCGTGCCGCAGTCAGGAGCGCGCTCGCCGCGCGGAGATTTTGCCGAATCCGTCGCACACTGGCCCGAGGTGTCGGCCTGCTATGCGATGACCGGCGAGATGGATTACCTGTTGCGCGTCCATGTCGAGGACATGGAACACTTTTCGAACTTCATGATGGAAACACTGCTGCGCCATCCGGCGGTACTGGATGTCAAATCCAGCTTCGCCTTGCAGCGGATCAAGGATACGACGGCGTTGCCGCTGATTTGACAAGCTGTTTTAAAGGCGTGATGACAAGCGTTATTTGAATCCGGGAAGGTAGCTGTTCAACCACTTCATCGCCGCCCGGTTATTCGCCTTGTAGGCATAGTCGAACCGGGCAACTTGCTCCTGCACCGCTTCGAGCATGACGCTGGACGGATTCGCCGGCAGTAATTTCAGGTAGGCATCGGCCTCCCCATACGAACGACGTATCTGCATGCCTGCCTTGCGGGCAATCCGGATCATGGTCCGGTTTGATGACAGGCAGTGCATGTACAGCGTATCCACATCGGCATTACGACAGTGGATCGCAGCGCGCTCGAACAATTTGGTCCCAATGCCCTTGCCCCGCGCAGACTCGGAGACCGACAGGCCGAACTCGGCGACCCGTTCCTTGGTCGTCGCATCGGCACCGGTTGGCACGGCATCGCGTGGCGCGAACGCCAGATGACCAACGCCGATCAGTCTGAGATCGCTGTCATAAACGCCAAAGAGAGTATCGCGGACGAAGTCGAGTTTCTGGACATAGCGGGTAATGAGTTCGTCCGGCAGTGTCGTGCCGAAGCGCAGCAAACGATCACTCTCGCCAAGCGCCAGAAAGTGCATCAGCATGCGACGACGATCGCGCTCCGACAGTTCTTTGACACGCACTGTCTGCAGAACGTCCGGTTGGGTACTTGGCAAAGGGTGATCGGGTGCAGAAATAACCGATGTCATCATGGTGGTTCCTATCAAAAATACGCGGTTTGTTGTGCAGCGCACCAACGCATTGTAGGCCATGTTTTCCGGTGAAGCTTGAAGTCTCTCAGATATTGTGCTGCGGTGCGGCGTCGATGCGACTTCCCGCCTCGATAGTCCGCGCCACCGCCGCGATGCGGGCGCTCCGAACGGCCCGCGCAATGGCCTGCGGGTCAGCTCCCAGACGGGCGGCAATCTCGCCGGCAGGCACGCCACGGGCGGCCTCCAGTGCGGCAAGCAGCAGCACTGCCGGTGCGAACCCCTCGCCGGAATGCGCGCCGCGACCTTGCACAATGCAACGCACCGCCGCCAACATGTCGCCAAAGCGCTGCGGTTTGCGCAAGCCATCACAGCGCTCTATCAGGCCGACGATGGCATCGGCGGACCAGCCCGGCGCATCGGCGACACCAGCACCATCCCGCGCCACCATGACCGCCAGATCGCGACATTCGCCCGGCATTTTCAGGCGTACGGCGATCTTATCGACTCGCTGCGTGCGGGCTGCCGCGTCGCCACCGACAGGGTCGTGCAGCAGCACGGCGACCCGCACCGGCAGTGTCAGACCCTGCTGCGCGGCATGATCCAGCAACGCCATCGCGGGTCCGTCGCCATCGACTTCGGGCAGCAAGCGGACCAGTGCGCCGCAGTCGCGCAAAACGTGCAACATCCGTGACGGAGTTTGCTCCATCAAGCCGCGCGCCAGTTCTTGCCAGACACGCTCGGGCACCAGCGCATCAACTTCGCCGGTGGCGACCATCTGCTGCATCAGCAGGTTGGTAGCGGGGGCGACGGAAAAATCACTGAAACGGGCCGCGAAACGGGCCACGCGCAAAATCCGCACGGGATCTTCGGCGAAGGCCTCGGAGACATGGCGAAACAGTTTGCGGGCAAGATCCGCACGCCCGTCATACGGATCAACCAGCGTGCCGTCGTCGGCCCGTGCAATCGCGTTGATGGTCAGATCGCGCCGGGCCAGGTCCTGCTCCAGCGTGACATCTCCGGCGGCATGAAACACGAAGCCCTTGTAACCGGGTGCCGTCTTGCGCTCGGTGCGTGCCAGTGCGTATTCTTCGTGCGTGTGCGGATGCAGGAATACCGGAAAATCTTTGCCGACCGGGGTGTAGCCGAGCGCCACCATCTCCTCGGGCGTTGCACCGACGACGACGTAATCCCTGTCCTTGACCGGCAACCCGAGCAAGGCGTCGCGCACCGCACCGCCGACGGTGTAGATTTTCATCGGCATTCAGGTCGTCGGCAGATCCGGATACGTGTCATATTTTTCGACCCGCTCGGTTTCGAGCAGCGCCTCGGCAATCCATTGCGCCACGGCAGGATGGGCCACGACCCGGTCGGCATACGCCTGCAAGGCCGGTGCCAGCGACACGCCATAGGTCTGCAAGCGCATCACGACCGGCGCGTAATACGCGTCGGCAATCGAGAACGCGCCGAACAGGAATTGATGATGTCCGGACTGCGTCAGACAGGTTTCCCAGATTTCGATGATGCGACCAAGATCCGACTGCGCCTCGGGCGTGCGGCCCTTGCCGGGAAAGCGCGCCCCGATGTTCATCCACATCGCCGAGCGCAGGCCGGTAAAACCCCCATGCATTTCGGCGCAGATGCAGCGCGCCAGCGCGCGCGCGGCGACGTCGGTCGGCCACATGGCTTTTTCGGGAAACTGTTCGGCCAGGTACTCGCAGATCGCCAGAGAATCCCATACTGCAATCTCACCGGCCAGCAACACCGGCACCCGGCCCGCCGCCGAATACTGCGAAATCTGCGACGAGGTGTCAGGCCGACCCAGACAAATCCGGGCTTCTTCGAAGGCAATGCCAAAGGCTTTCAGCACCAGCCACGGTCGCATCGACCAGCTTGAATAGCGCTTGTTGGCGATCACCAGTTTGAGCGGCATCTTGCCGGCGGCATCCAGGGTTTGTGACAGCGTAGGATCGAGTTCGGTGGCTTGCATGCGAGGTCCGGGTTGGTTGGAAGAGGAGGCGTCAGCGCTTGGCGCGGACGCGATACTGGTCGAAATGACTGCGCGCACCCGCTTCACCCAGATAACGCGCGGCGATGGCTTCGAGGGCTTGTGGCGTGACACCCAGTTCGGGTGAAATCGGTCCGCGCGCGACGTTATCGGCTTTCATGGAATCGAGGTTATCGCGGCTCATCACCGGTCCGCCTGGTGCCAGTTCCAGCAGCAGCGCTTGCAAGCGTGCCAGTACCGGCGGCAAGCCGATTACCGGACGCGGATGCCCTGACGCGCGTCCGGCCAGCTGCACCAGCTCGCGCAACGTGAAGACTTCGGGGCCGGCCAGCTCATAGACCTTGCCAACCGTGCGCTGATTGTCGAGCGCGTTGACAAACGCCTGCGCCACATCCTCGACGTAAATCGGCTGAAAACGCGCATCGGCGCCCCCCAGCGGAATGACGGGAAACCAGCGCTGCATGCCGGCAAACATATTCAGGAAGGCATCATCTTCGCCAAACACCACCGACGGTCGGAACACCGTCGTGGCCACCGCCGGATGCGACAGGGCCGCATCTTCGCCGGCAGCCTTCGAACGCAGGTACATCGACGGCGCATTGCGATCGGCACCGAGCGCACTCATGTGCAAGAACCGTTTGACGCCAGCCACCAGACACGCCGCAACAACGCGAATGGGCAGTTCGACGTGGGCCCGTGCGAAGTCCGGACCATAACGCGCGGCCCCGGTACCGGGGCGCGAGTGCAGGATGCCGACCAGATTGATGACCGCATCGGTGCGGCGCATCAGTCTGGCCAGCGCCTGTTCCTGATGGATATCGGTTTCGACGATCTCGACGGTAGGCAGAACCGCCAGATGACGGGCGCGAATCGCGCGTCGGGTCGGGACAATCACGTGACGGCCCTGGGCCACCAGTTGCGCAACCAGGTGGGAACCGACAAAGCCGGTGCCACCGAGTACCAGTACGTTCGAGTGATGCATGGTCATGACAGGTTATCCGTTCAGTGAATCATTGGGGTTCATCAGGGTAGCTCGGTCGGCACGAAACCCTTGGGTGCCACGATTCCGAGTCGGGCTTTCAGCGATTGCGGCTTGCCATCGAACAAGGCCGCATAGTACGTCGCATTGGACAACACGTTCTTGACGTAACCCCGCGTTTCGGCAAACGGGATCGACTCGGCAAACACCGCGCCTTCGACCGGGCGGGTCAGTGACGCACGCCAGCTGCGCGGCCGACCCGGACCGGCGTTATAGGCGGCAGTGGCCATCGCCTGTGAGCCATCAAGATCCCCCAGCACCATGTTGAGGTAATTGGTGCCTAGCTCGATGTTGGTGCTGACTTCATTGACCTGACCCGGATCGAAATCGGCCATGCCGATTTTTTTGGCGACATAACGCGCCGTCGCCGGCATCAGTTGCATCAGCCCCGAAGCACCGACATGTGAGCGGGCGTTCATGATAAAACGCGACTCTTGCCGGATCAAGCCGTAAACCCATGCCATGTCGAGTCCCAGCGCGTTGGTGCTGGTGACCATGAAATTGCGAAACGGTGACGGAAAGCGCTGGGTGAAATCACGTTCGGAGCGGGTCCGGTCGGACGTGTTGACCATGCGATCAAGCACGTTGTTCTGGCGCGCAAATTCCGCTGCCGCCAGATGTTCGCGCTCGCTCAGGCTGCGCAGTTCCCAGTTCCACTCGCGCACCGCCTCGAAACGCAAGTTCATGTCGAAGAACTTGAGCGCGCGACGTAAGCCTGCGTTGGCAGCCAGCGCTGCAACTTCCTTTTCGGTCAGGGGCGCACCGGCAATCGGGATGCTGATCTGCAGGCCCAGATCTTCGAGCGCTAGCTGGCCATAAAAGTTGGTCTGGTCGGAGATCGATTTGAATAATTTCTGCGCTTCGACAACGTCGCCGGTGGCAGCCAGTGCGCGACCACGCCAGTAAATCCAGGCCGCATCGTCCCGCAAGTCAGCGGGCATCGCGTTGATGGCGTCAAGAATCAGTTTCCAGTCACCATTGCGCAAGGCCATGCGCGCGCGCCATTGGTAGCCGTCGCTGGTGAGCGAGGCTCCGGCAGAACGACTCCAGTACAGCGTGGTGGCTTCCGGCATCAGCTTGAGCGACGCCTGCAATGCAATCTGGGACCAGCCCAGTGCGCGCTCTTCTGCCGTGAGTTGCGACTCGACGTTGCTCAATGCACTGGCTGCCTGTTCGGGGCTGATCCGTGCCACTCGACCCAGCGCCATGATGAATAACTGATGCGTTGCCGTTGCCTTGCCGACGCCACGCGCCAGCACCAGCGGCGCTTTTTCAATGGCCTGGACGATCTGCGCGTCAGTCGCTGCCACCAGCGGAGCCAGGCGGCGCGCTGCACCGACCTGGCTGGTTTCGCTGGCCAGACGCAACTGCCACCACAGATCGTCCGGGGTGAACTGACCGGACTGTGCCAACGACGCAATCAGCGAGGAACAGGCTTCGCCATAATCCTTGGGGGACACCAGCAAGGCCCGCGCGGCCACCGCCACCTTTTCACCACGGCTTGCGCGCGACAACAGCGAATAGCATTTCAGTTGCAGATCATCGTCAAGGGCAAACAGCGGGTACTGCTCGTCGAACGTGACGAAGTCACGTTGCCGGCCAAGGATCAGCAGCCAGTCATTGCGTAACCGGTCGGCAATCGCGCTGCCGTTGTAGCGGCGCAGATACTCGCGAATTTCCACCGATGAAGCCTGCACCAGGCGCGGCTTGAGGCGGTAGTAATCGACATAGGAAGGGATGGCATAATTGGGCAGGCGATCTGCCAGTTCGGCGGCCTTGTCGGCATCATCACTGCGGGCAGCGTCGCGCAGCGCCATGAAGACATCGTCATCATTGACGAAACTGGCAACGCGACTTTTGGCCTGCGCAACCGGCATAACGAGGACGCTTGATGCAACGGCGAACACCACGCCGGCTATCCATTTCAATCGAAACATACCTCTGCAACCTCACTCACGAATTTGACTTGCCATGAAACGAACGGATCCAAGCATAGCATGGGGGACCAGCCACCCGGAGGCCGACCTCGCCCACGATAAGACAGTCTTGCGCAGACAGTTACTGGGGGTACGCAAAGCGCTGACAGAGGATATCCGCAGCGCTGCCTGCCAGGCCATCGGCCAGCACCTGCTGGACTGGCAGGCTGGCAGCAAGGTGGCAACGCTGGCGGTGTACTGGCCGATCCGTGGCGAAGCGGACCTGACTGACGCCTACCGGCAACTGGCACAGCGCGGCGTGCAACTGGCCTTGCCTATCGTTTGCGGGCCCGCTGCACCGCTGACGTTCGCCGTGTGGACTCCCGGCCAGCCAATGATGCCGGATGCGTTTGGCGTGCCGGTCCCGGCCGGCCTGTCTCCCGCACTGGTACCGGACGCGATCGCGATCCCCTGTGTCGGCATCAGCGCGCAACATTACCGTCTTGGTTACGGCGGCGGCATGTACGACCGCACGCTGGCGTTACTGCCGGCGGTCAAGACCATCGGCATTGCCTTCGATTGTGCGAGGAGCGATTTTGCTGCCGCACCGCACGATGTCCGGCTACAGGTACTGATTACCGAAAGCGGTATCGAAGGAGAGGCTTAGCCGATCGCCTGCGGCGCACCGAGGTGATATCCCTGCGCATAATCAACGCCCATTGCGCGCAACAACTGCACGACCGCATCACTTTCAACCCCCTCGGCGACGGTCTTCATGCCCAGCAGATGACCAATTTCGTTGATGCTGCGAACCATCGCACCGTTGACTACATCGGTGGCCATGCTGGTGACGATATTGCCATCCATCTTCAGGTAGTCCACCGGCATGCGCTTGAGATAAGCCATCGACGTCAGTCCGCGACCAACATCGTCGAGACCGACCTGGGCACCGCCGCGATGCATCGCGTCAAAAAAGACCAGCGCCTGGGCCGCGTATTCAATCGCTACTGATTCGGTGATCTCGAAAAACACCTTGGTTCCCGGTAGCCGCGCCAGCATGTCAATGACAAACTGGTGAAACGCAGGGTCAATGACCGACGCGCCGGAAATATTGATTCCCACGCTAGTGACGGACCGTCCCGACCCGGCAAGCAGCCACTGGCAAGTCTTTGTCACTACCCAACGATCGATAATCACAGCCAGGCCGCACCGCTCTGCCGCCGGCAGGAAGGCACCAGGCAATACCAGGGTCTGGCTGTCGTCCCGCAGGCGCAACAGGACTTCGACATGCTGGCCGGGATGATCGGTCAGCGCCAGGACCGGTTGAGCAAACAGCACGAAATGATCGTTGTCGATCGCCTGCTGCAGGACGATGTCCCAGGATCGCGGTTGCTGTCGCGCGGAGATCTGATGGCCGGAGCCAGCGCTGACATGGACGCGACCTCGACCTGCGGCCTTGGCAGTAAAACAGGCCTGGTCAGCCGACTGCTGCAACTCCTGTGCGCTCACGCAATGCCGATCCAGCAAAGCCAGGCCGATACTGGCACCTACATTGAACTGCTTGCCATCGAATACAAAGCGCAGGTCGACCATGCGATCGCAGATAGTCTGGGCAATGCGCTGTGCGGTCGGCAAATCACAATTTTGCAGCAACACGGCGAATTCATCGCCGCCCAGACGCGCTACCTTGTCGGTGGTGCGCACGCACTGACGTAACAGGTCCGACACCTTCCTCAGCAGCATGTCCCCTGCAGCATGGCCACAGCTATCGTTGACCGCCTTGAAGCGATCCAGATCAATAAAGCAGAGTACGTGTTCGGCGTCTCCGCTATGGGCGGACACCAACAATTGCGCCAGCAAGCGATCAAATTCCAGCCGGTTCGGTAGACCGGTCAGATGGTCGTGGCGGGAACGATATTCGACTTCCTGGTGCAGCTCACGCTGATGCGTGACATCGCGAAATACCATCACCACACCACTGACCAGCCGATCCGCTGCGAATATCGGGGCAGCGGAATCCTCGACCGCATATTCAACTCCGTGGCGGGCAATCAGCAGCGCATCGGCGGTTGCTCCGATGATCGTGCCTTCTTCCAGGCAACGTGTCACCGGATTGCCGGCAGGCGCACGATCGTGCTGGCGCACGATACGAAATACCTGATCAACCGGCTGGCCGACCGCCTCACTGCAACGCCATCCGGTCAGAGATTCGGCCACCGGATTGAGATACTCGACCAGGCCAAAGCGGTCGGTGGTGATGACGGCATCGCCGATCGAGCGCAAGGTCACGCGGGTACGTTCGTGCTCGATCGCCCCCGCGATTTCCAGCGCCTTGCGCTCGGTGACATCGACCAGATAGCCATGCCACAACACGCTGCCATTGGCACGCGCCTCCGGGATTGCACTACCTTCGAGCCAGCGCAATCCCTGACGCGGCAAGTTGACCCGAAATTGCTGGTGCCACGCACCGAGCGCCTGCGCTGATCGCCGAACACTTTCTCCGATGCTGTCGACGTCGTCGAGGTGGATGCGCGAAAACGCCGGTTTGGCATCGCGCTGCAGTTGCAGAGGACTGACCTCGTAAATTTGCCGTATTCCTTCACTGGCGTAAGGAAAACGGGACATGCCATCCGCATCAAGTACGAACTGGAAAATCGCCCCAGGAATTTGCTCGGTGGCTTTTTTTACGCGAAACAACTCGTCTTCCAGACGTTTGCGTTCGCGCATCCGGATGACCACACATTCAGTGACCGCGATACCGTCATGAATGCGGCGCACGGCGTTAAACAAGATCGGTATTTCGATGCCATCGGCACCCAGTATGAGCAACGCGATTTCTTCGACATGTCCGTGCATGTGCAGCAGTGTCATGACGCGCATGTGAAATTCCAGCCGCATCGCTGGCGACCATAACTGGTCTAGCGGCTTGCCGGCGAGCGCCTCCTGCTCGACCCCGAGCATGTCGGCGAATGTTTTATTGGAGGACAGCAGCAATAGCGATTCACTGAACAAAAATAGGCCACACGGTGCCTGCTGCACGTCAAATCCTGCCAGCGTCCTGATATCGGTAGGCTGACTCACTCAGCGGGTAGGCGTGAGGTATTCGCGCATCATCGCGACAGTTTCTTTGGGATGGCTCAGTTGCGGACAGTGTCCGAATGCGTCCAGTTGCCGAAGTGTGCTGTTGGCCAAGTGGCGATGCATGTAAGCCCCGACTGCCGGCGGAGCAACAATATCCTGCGTGCATTGCAAGATAAACACTGGCTGACGGCACTCGGCCAGATCGCGGCGGTTGTCGGCCAGAAAAGTCGCTGCGGCAAAGCGACGGGCTACCAGCGGGTCCATCGCGCAGAAGCTGGCGTCGAGTTCACCGGCCAGTTCGGGACGCTCCGGATGACTCGCCACCATACTTGCCAACTGACTGGTCCAGCCGGTCTGGTTGCGTTCGATCATGTCAAGCAAGCCCTCGATATCGGCTCGCTCGAAACCGCCGTAATAATCGGGCGGATCATTGATGTAACGCGGCGACGGGCAAATCATCACCAGTTGGGAAATCCGCTCGGACATCGCCTTCGCCGCGAGCAGACAAATCATGCTGCTCACTGAATGCCCGACCAGGATCACATCCCGCAAATCAAGTGCTTCGCAAATATCGGCAACGTCAGCGGCATAGCCATCCAGCGTGGCATAACGTTGCGGATCGTAGGCATCCAGATCGGAGTGACCGGCACCGACATAATCGAACAGCACGACCTGAAAATCCGGTTCGAATGCCGGACTGACAAAACGCCACATGACTTGGTCACATCCGAAGCCGTGCGCAAAGACCATCGGCTGCTTGCCATGTCCACTGACCCGGACATTATTTCTGCTGAGGATAGTCATGAAACCCCTTCACCGGCGGGTCATTGACCGCACCAACCGCGGTTTCCGGAATCGGAAGCACTGGCAGCCGTTTCAGGGTAGCGCTCTGTTGCCGCAAGTGCAACAAGCAAAAGTCAATTCATGTTGTTACTTTTAGTATTGATGCTTTCCCGACCATTTATGAAAATCAGACTGCCGACGGCTGGAGTCGCTGGCAAATCGCCATCGTCGGACCGGCCTGATTGAGCGAATAGAAATGCAGTCCAGGCGCACCGCCTGCCAGCAAGCGCTCGCACATTGCCGTCACCACATCCAGACCGAAAGCGCGGATTGATTCCGTATCATCGCCATAACTGGCCAGCGCGAGTCGTATCCAGCGCGGAATCTCGGCACCACACATGTCCGAAAACCGCATCAGTTGCATGTAGTTCGTGATCGGCATGACGCCAGCGACGATGGGTACGTCGACACCGAGCTTGCGTGCGTCGTCGACAAACCGGAAATACGCATCGGCATTGTAGAAATACTGCGTGATTGCGGCATCGGCACCTGCCTGCACCTTGCGCGCAAAATGCTGCATGTCATCCGACGGCGAGCGCGCCTGCGGGTGCATTTCCGGGTAGGCCGCGACTTCAACATGAAACCAGTCGCCCGATTCGGCACGAATGAACTCCACCAGCTCGCTGGCGTAACGGAATTCGCCGGACGCGGCATCCATTGCGCCATAGCCGCTCGGCAGATCACCTCGCAAGGCGACTAACCGGTCGATACCATGAGCGCGGTATTCGGCAAGGATTTCACGCAGGCGCGCGCGTGAACTACCCAAGCACGAAATATGCGGGGCGGCCTGATGTCCTTCATTGCGGATATCGAGCACCGTGTCGAGCGTGCCTTGCTGGGTGCTGCCACCGGCACCGAAGGTCACTGAAAAATACTTGGGATTGATAACCGACATCCTGGCCCGAGTGGCACGCAATTTATCGGCACCCTC
>CANFED010000091.1 GCA_947445995.1 Oxalobacteraceae bacterium
GTCGACCAGGACAGGCTTGTCGGATTTCAGTACGTCGATGTCAAAAGACGCATCGGTAATGTGTTTGATATTTTCGCTCATGATTTCCTCGAATGAGGGTTTAAGTGATTCAGTGCTGAACCAAAGGGTGAATCAACGTCGCAACTTCATCGCCATTGTTCCTCGACGTCTCCATGCGTACCACGACGCTGCCGTAACTACAGGTCAGAGATGGTGGTAACAGGATGAAAATCAAGGGAACTTGCAGGTGCGAGGAAAGTCCTGCGACTAAATATGGCTGAAACTATAACCGATTTTCAGCGGCTGCGGGTTCGCTGCAAACAGTCGCGCCAGGTTGTGTTCAATCGCGTGCACAAAATGCGTGGCGATCCGCGGTGATCATGGCACCATGACCGATCCTTATTCCGGTTCTTGATGTCATGTTGTTATCCCCTTGCTTGCTTGCGCCTTCGGCGCATTTCTGGACCGATGCGGCAGTCCGCTTGCTGGCGTTACTGCGCCAACAGCAGACGGCTGATGCAGTCGCCGATTTTTCTTCCTGTCGCGTGCTGGTGCCGACCTTCGAACAAGCGCGTCGCCTGAAGCTGGCGCTGGCCACGGCGGTCGGCACGGCGTTCGTGCCGCCGGTGATTACGACCTTGTCATCATGGCTGGCATTGCAGGTGCCGCCCGAGAGCGTCGCAGGCGACAGCGAACGGTTGATGGCGCTGTACGCCGAACTGCGCCAGCATGCCTGGCTGAAAAAACTGTTCACTGCACGCCGCAATACGGATCTGTTGCCGCTGGCGCAAACCCTGCTGGCCTTGTCGGACGAACTGACCCTGAGCCTGCTGCCGGCGATGCGCCAGTATCCGCAGGAGTCCGAGCAGCGCTGGCAAGCAGCACTCGATCAGCTCTCGCCGGCGGCCCGCGAACTGCTCTCCGATGAGAGCCAGCTAGTCTGGACCATCTGGAAAACCCAGCTCGATTTGCGCGATGCCAACGCCAGCCGATTAGACCAGTTGCTGCAACTGGCAGCACGCGGATCGCAGTCGCTGGTCTGGATATCGCCGGTCGAAGCCGATCCGTTCGAACAGGCGTTCCTGTCTGCCTATGCCGAGCGGCATGATGTTCTGTCGATTTGTCTGGACTGGCGTGCCGGGGCGCTGGCACCGGTGTTTGTCGCGGCATGGCCGGAGCTGGCCGATGGTGTTGCGGTTAGTTCGGTGACTGCCGGACCGCAGCGTATTGCACTGTTTCCGGCGAGTAGTCTTGAAGACGAGGCGGTAAGTGGTGCGCGAACGGTACTCGACTGGATTGCCGCTGGTCATCCGCGCATTGCCATCATTGCGCAGGACCGGGTAGTTGCACGCCGCTTGCGGGCCTTGCTGGAACGCGCCGAAGTCTACGTCGCCGATGAAACCGGCTGGAAATTATCGACTACCCGTGCCGCTTCGGCACTGATGGCGCTCTTCGATGTCGTTACTTCGCGGGCCGAAACCGGTACCTTGCTTGATTTGCTCAAGTCGCCCTTCATTGCTGTCGCGCCATCGAGCGTGATGACGATCGAACTGGCACTGCGCCGTGCCAATGTCACCGGTGGTTGGGATGCCGTCGCGCTGGCGTTGCAGGCGTTGCCCGTCGAGCACCAGTTGGTCCTGCGCTTGCGCGAACAAGCCGGTCGCTTCCAGCGCAACCGCAGCCTGGGCGACTGGCTCAGTACCACGCGTGCGGTGCTGGACGCGCTCGGCATGCTGGCCGCGTTGTCAGCCGAAAGCGCCGGCGAGCAATTACTGGCGTTGCTTGACCAGGTTGCGCTGGAATGCAGCGCGCTAAGCCAGCCGTTTTCGTTCGTCGAGTGGCGCGCTTTTTTCAGCCTGCAATGCGAAGCGGCAGCGTTCGAGGTGTCCGAATCGGACCAGCGCGTGATCATGTTGCCGCTCAATGGCGCGCGCTTGCGCAGCTTCGATGCCGTGCTGGTAGTCGGTATCGACGCCGCGCATTTGCCGTCGCAACCGCCCGAAACGCTGTTCTTTGCCAATGCGGTCCGGCGCGAACTGGGCCTGGCCACGCGTGAAATCCGCCAGCGCCAGCAATTGCGCGACCTGACCGAATTGCTCTCCAGCGGCAGCACCATCGTGCTGTCGTGGCAAGCCAGCGTCGATGGCGAACCCAATAGCGTCAGTCCGTGGATAGAGCGCCTGCAACTGATCTTGCAGCGCGCCGGTTTGCCGACGCTGCCGCAGCACCAGTGCGACATCGCGCTGCAGGAATTGCATCCAGCGCTGGCGACAATGCCGGCACCCGCTGCGGCGGCTTTGCTGCCGGCCAAGTTGTCGGCCAGCGGTTACAACAGTCTGATCGCCTGCCCGTACCAGTTTTTCGCGACCCGGATGCTGGGACTCAATGCGATCGACGAACTGTCCGACCTGCCTGAAAAGCGCGATTACGGCGACTGGCTGCACCAGATCCTGGCGCAGTACCACGCCACCGTCAGTGCCGCACAGGTTCCGTTGCCGCAACGTGCGGCGTTGCTGGCCAATGTGTCGGAGCAGGTTTTCCAGCAAGAGCTGGCCCGCAACGCGGCTGCGCTTGGCTATTACGTGCGCTGGCAAAAAGTCATGCCGGCGTATTTGCAGTGGGCCGGCGAGCGCGAGGAGCAGGGCTGGCAATTCGTCATCGGCGAACAGCAAATGGAACGCGAGCTGTGCTGGCCTGGCGGCGCAATCCGCTTGCACGGCCGGGTTGACCGGATCGACGAACACACCGATGGCACGCGCGCCGTACTCGACTACAAGACCAAGGCGGTACAGGCTTTGCGTGATCGCTTCAAGCAGACCGAAGATCATCAGCTGCCTTTTTACGGACTGCTGGCGGACGCCCGCATGAGCGCGGGTCACTATGTCGCGCTGGAACTGACCGGCAGCAAGACCGGCGACGTCGCCGCCCCCGATTACGCATTGTGGCAAACCACCCTGGAGCACCGCATCATCGAACAAATGCACGCCATCTCCACCGGAGCCGCTTTGCCGGCCAACGGCATCGACACCGTCTGCCAGTACTGCGACGTGCGCGGCCTGTGCCGCAAGGGAGCCTGGGCATGAACCTGCCACGCGCCTACACCATCAACGATGCCGAGGCATCGACCGACGCCTTCATCGCGGCGGCCTGCGATCCGCACCAGTCGGTCGTCGTCGAAGCCTGCGCCGGCAGCGGCAAGACCTGGCTGCTGGTGGCGCGCATGTTGCGCCTGCTGCTGGCCGGCACCGCCCCATCGGAAATGCTGGCCATTACCTTTACCCGCAAGGCCGCGCAGGAAATGCGCGATCGGTTGATCCAGCTCTTGCGTGAACTGGCACTCGCGCCGGACGACACCGTGCGTACGCTGCTGCGCGAGCGTGGCATCGATCCGTCCGAGCTGAACGCGCTGATGCCGGTCGCACGCGGCCTCTACGAAAAAGTGCTGGCCAGTCCGCAAGCGCTGTCGATCGACACTTTTCACAGCTGGTTTGCCAAGCTGATCCGGCTGGCTCCGCTGGCCTCGGAGGTGCCGCACGGTTACAGCCTCACGGCAGCTACCGGCGCATTGACGATCGATGCCTACAGCCGTTTCATGCAGGTGCTCAATGAAGAGGGGCAGTCCGAGGTGCGGCAGGCGCTGCAGACACTGTATGAACTGGTTGGTGACTGGAATGCGAAAAAGCTGCTCGATGCCTTCGTCGGCAAGCGTGCCGAATGGTGGGCCGCCGCGCAGACTGGATTGCCGCTCGATGCGCTGGCCGAGCTGTGCGGTGACGATGGCGTGCGTGATGCGCGTCTGAGTTTGTGGACCGACGCAGCGCTGGTCAAGCGGATGCAGACGATGGCATGGCTGCTGGGGCAGGGTGCCAAGCGCAATCAGGAACGCGCAGTGGCGATCGAATCGGCGCTGACCGCGGACGCCAGCCTTGACGGTTTCCAGCAATTGTTCCTGCAGTTTATGGATGACAAGGGCAAGGTGCGTGGCAATGATCACCGGCGCGGCAAGCTGCTCACCGCCAATGAAGTCAACCTCGGCAGCAACAGTGCCGACATGTTCGAGACCGAATTCGGCGTGATCGCCGCCGCGCTGATGCAGCTGCAACGGCGCAGCGCCGAAACCACCGTGCTGGCACTCAATGCCGCCTTGTTCACGGTCGGGGCGGCCTATCTCGAGGTGTATCAGGCAGTCAAGGCCGAGCAGCGAGTGTTCGATTTTTCCGATCTCGAATGGCAGGCCTACCGCTTGCTCGGCAACGAGGAGCATGCGGCCTACTTGCAAAGCCGGCTCGACTCGCGCTACCGGCACATCCTGCTCGATGAATTTCAGGACACCAATCCGCTGCAATGGAGCATCGTGCGGGCCTGGCTGGCGGCGTATGGCGACGACAGCACCGCGCCCAGCGTCTTCATCGTTGGCGATCCGAAGCAATCGATTTATCGCTTTCGTCGTGCCGAACCCCGCGTGTTCCTGGCCGCGCGCGCGATGCTGGCCGCGCAGGGTGCGGCGATCCTGCAAACCAACCAGACCCGGCGCAATGCGCCCGCCATCATCGATCTGCTCAATGGCAGCTTCGGTCCGAATCCGATTTTCTCGGCGCAGACGACCTTGTCAGAGCGGCCCGCCGTGATCTGGCGTCTGCCGCTGGTGGTGCAACCGGCAAGCACCGTCGTCAAGCCCGATGGGCTGGTGCTGCGCGACCCACTGGTGACGGCCCTGGAAGAAGAGGAAGATGCGCGCCGTCTCGATGAAGGCCGCGCGGTGGCCGTGGCGATACGGCGCGCGCGACTCGAACTGGGTGCGGCTAACGGCAGCTTGCCGCGCTGGTCGGATGTGATGTTGCTGGTCAAGAAGCGCGCCCATCTCGGTGCCTATGAAACCGCGCTGCGTGAAGCCGGCATCCCGTTCGCCTCCGACAAGCGCGGGGGTTTGCTGGAGTCGCTGGAGATCGCCGACCTGATCGCCTTGCTGACCTTTCTGATCACGCCCGGCGACAACCGCGCGCTGGCCCACGTGCTGAAATCGCCGATCATCGGTGCCGACGATGCTGACCTGATCCGGCTGGCGCAGCACGACGGCGGCAGCTGGTGGCAGCGCCTGCTCGCGCTCGACGCGGTCTTGCCCGACGCGACCCGGCAATTGCAGCACTGGCTGGCGATCGCACCCGGCTTGCCGGTGCACGATCTGCTCGACCGCATCCTGCACGAGGGCCAACTGGTGGCGCGCTATGCGGCGTCCGTGCCGGCGCTGTTGCGCGGGCAGGTGATCGGCAATCTCGAAGCCTTCACGGCGCTGGCCCTGAACCTCGATGCCGGCCGTTATCCGAGCTTGCCGAAATTCATCGATGCCTTGCGGGCATTGCAAAATGCCGCGCACAACGATGCGCCCGACGAAGCCGATATCGATGCCGCGCTTGATGCCGTGCGCATCCTCACCATCCACAGCGCCAAGGGACTGGAAGCCGACATCGTCGTGCTGCTCGATGCCAATCACAGCGAACCGGCGCGTGACGACGCCGGCATCCTGTGCGAATGGCCGCAGGACGCTGCTGCACCAACCCACTTTTCGGCATTTGGCCGCGTGGCCGAACGCGGTGCCGCACGCGATGCCCTGTTCGCCGATGAAGACAAGTTTCGTACGCAGGAAGACTGGAACCTGCTGTACGTTGCGATGACGCGCGCGCGCCAGTGCCTGATCATCAGCGGCGTGGCCGGCAAGCGCAATGCGCGGGACGATGGCACGGTGGAAGGCAGCTGGTATGACCGTTTGCTGGAGGCGGCAGAAATCCAGCTCGATGTGGAACCATTCGGTCAGCAAGCGCACATCGAACCCGACTTCGTCTGGCCGGTATTCAATCCGCTGGTGATGCCGCCGGCGGCCATCGAGGCGGTGGCCGCGAGCACGCCGGAAATCGATGAAGGCATCGCCTTGCATGGTTTGCTGGAGCGGCTCACGCAGCATCGTGATGGCGTGTTCGCCGCGCCGCAAGCTGCCGTCATCGCGCGCTGGCTGGATTGTCCGCTGGCCTGTGCGAGCGTCGTGCGCGAGCAGGCCATCACCATTCTGAGTGCGCCGGGTCTGAGCCAGTTTTTCGATCCGCAGCACATCGTGTTTGCCCACAACGAAATAGAACTGCTGCATGACGGTGAACTGCTGCGCTTCGATCGTCTGGTGCAATTGCCGGAGGCGTTATGGATACTCGACTACAAGCGCCGGCTGCTCGCCAGCGAACGGGCTGACTATGCGGCACAACTGGCGCGTTACCGGCAGGCGGCACTGGCAGTGTATGCAGGCCAGACGATCCGGTCTGCGCTGATTCTGGTTGATGGGTCGTTCCATGAATTTGTCAGTTAATTCCATGTCAGGCTGACGTAATCGGTTGACTCCGGTTACGCCGCAAAATATAGTGCCGGATGATTTCAGATTTCAGCAAACTCTCCGATAAAGTCAACCAGCTCGCCGAGCTGGTTATTTCTTTGCGCAGCGAAAATATCGCGTTGCAAAAGCACGCCGTCAGCGTGACCGTCGACAATGCCGAGCTGACCCGGCGCATGCAGGAAGCCCATGATCGTGTCGCCGCCCTGATGGACCGGTTGCCCTCCGAACCGGAAATTGAAGCCAAAGATGTCGAGGAATCTCCATGATCCAGCTGCCAGTCATGATGATGGGTCAAGCCTACACACTGGTGTGCAAGGAAGGCGAAGAAGGCGCGTTGCAAGCGGCGGTCGATTACCTCGACAAGCGCATGTGTGCGATTCGTGATGGCGGCAAAGTCAAGGGTAACGATAGGATCGCCGTGATGGCGGCACTTGGGATTGCCGTCGAATTGCTATCGACCAAGGCACCTGCCGGACCGCTGTCGGACCTGTCAATGGCCGAAGTCCAGCAGCAGATTGCGCACATGCATACGGTGCTGGACCAGGCCTTGACACCTCAAGAAAACCTCTTCTGAAATGGGGTCTCTTCACTCTCGGAGAGCCCTGAAATAAACAGTTAAAAAACGGCCAAAAGGGTTTGACAGAAGGATCGATCAGAGTAGACTTTGACCTCCCTGCAGTGCTCGCGATTGCCATATATTCCTAGAACCATTTATGTGCATCGGCCGCGGAATATTGTTTGATGGGTGTGCATGTCGCTAGTCCGATGAGCCCGATATTGAACTGACTGTAGCCACCTTGAACCGGTTGGTTCGGGATGCCGGCAAAGCGGCACCAGCGGGGATTTTATAATGCAGCGGTTGCATGAAAATGCAGCCGTTTTTTTTCGCCTTTATTATTCTGTTCGTTTTCCTGGGATCCTCCCGATGTCTTATTGGCTGATGAAATCCGAACCGACCGAAGTCAGCATTGACGACGTGCTGGCTGCGCCCGACCAGACCATGCCGTGGTTCGGCATCCGCAATTACCAGTCGCGCAATTTCATGCGCGACGCGATGCGGGTGGGGGATGGCGTGCTGTTCTACCACTCCAGTTGCGCGTCACCGGGCATTGTTGGCCTGGCCGAAGTCGCCAGCACGTCCTATCCCGATTTCACCCAGTTCGACCAGCGCAGCCATTATTTCGATCCGAAAGCCACGCCGGAGAATCCACGCTGGATGATGGTTGATATTCGCGCGTTGCGCGCCGTACCGCTGGTGCCGCTATCAGCCTTGCGGGCAGCCGAAGAACTGGTCGACATGCAGGTGCTCAAGCGCGGTAACCGGCTGTCGATATCGCGCGTTGAACCGGCTGACTGGCGCTGGATCAACGCGCATCTGATTGCTCCCGCCTGAACTGTCCGGTTTTTCCGCACGCCAAATTCACTCACCCGCAGGAGCACCACTGATGGATTCCAGCCTGATCATTGCTTTTCTAGTCCTCGGTAGCGCCGTGGGTTTTGCTGCCGGCTTGCTCGGCATCGGTGGTGGCATGTTGCTGGTGCCATTCATGACCGCGCTGCTGACATACAAGGGCTTCCCGAAAGACCTGATAATTCATGTGGCCATCGCGACGTCGCTGGCCACCATCATGTTCACCTCGATCTCCTCGGTGGTCGCGCATCACCGGCGCGGCGCGGTGCGCTGGGATATTGTCAAGCTGCTGGCACCGGGCATCCTGATCGGTTCGGTGGTCGGACCGTGGATCGGCCAGCAAATGAACTCGACGTCGCTGGCGCTGTTCTTCGCGGCCTTCGTTACCTTCTCGGCGACGCAGATGCTGATCGATAGAAAGCCGGCCGGTACACGCGGCTTGCCGGGCAAGCTCGGGACGTTTGGTGCTGGCGGCGTCATCGGCGTGCTGGCAGGACTGGTCGGTGCCGGTGGCGGATTTGTCTCGGTACCGTTCATGACCTGGTGCCAGGTCAAGATTCATAATGCGGTCGCTACGAGTGCCGCGCTCGGTTTTCCGATTGCGCTGGCGGGGACCATGTCGAACATTTATTTTGGCTTGTCGATACCGGACTTGCCGTCGGGTTCGGTGGGGTATATCTACTTGCCAGCGTTGCTGGTGATCTCGATGGCCAGCGTGGTAACTGCGCCGTTAGGTGCGAAGGCGGCGCATGCGTTGCCGGTCAAGACCCTGAAAAAAATCTTTGCCGTGGTGCTGTTTGCGTTGGCGGGGTACATGCTTTACAAGGCGTTGGTGTAATCGTTGCCGTGATCGGTACGGTCGGTGCAATGCCCTTCGGTTATTGCACCCTAAGAATGTCGTAGGGTGGGCACGGGTTTTTGTGCCCACGCGTGCGTACCGCCTACGACAGCACCACCGCCTCCGGCACCACCTGATACCGTTCCCGCAGCAAATTTTTCTGCACCTTGCTCATCGCATTGCGCGGCAATTCGTCGACGAAGACAACCCGCTTCGGTACCTTGAAGTTGGCAATGCTGGCTTTCATCGCGGCGATCACGCCCGCTTCGGTCAGCGTCGCGCCCTTGGCGGTGACGATGATCGCCACCACGGCTTCGCCGAAATCCGGATGCGGTACGCCGATGACCGCCGACTCCTCGACGCCATCAAGTTCATCGAGGAATGATTCGATCTCTTTCGGATAGATGTTGTAGCCGCCGGAAATGATCAGGTCCTTGCTGCGGCCAACGATGCTCAGGTAACCCTGCGCATCAAAACAGCCCACGTCGCCGGTGATGAAAAATCCGTCGTCGGTAAATTCCAGCGCGGTCTTTTCCGGCATCTGCCAGTACCCCTTGAATACGTTGGGTCCGCGTACTTCGATGGCACCAATGTCGCCGATGGCGCAGACCTGCCGTTGATCATCGACGACCCGCACCGTGATACCGGGCAAGGGCAGGCCGACCGTGCCGCCGACGCGTGCGCCGTCGTACGGATTGGAGGTCATCATCGCCGTCTCGCTCATGCCGTAGCGTTCGAGAATCGTCATGCCGGTGCGGGCAATAAAATTGTCAAAGGTATCGAGCAGCAGCGGGGCCGAGCCGGAGACGAACAGACGGATCGATGTACAGGTGCTGCGCGCGAATGCCGGGTCGGCCAGCAGCCGGACATAAAAGGTCGGCACGCCCATGAAGACGGTGGCACGCGGCAACTGCCGGATCACGCTGGCGCTGTCGAAGCGCGGCAGAAAAATCATCTTGCTGCCGTTGAGCAGCGCGCCGTGGCAGGCCACGAACAAGCCGTGGATGTGGAACAGCGGCAGCGCATGCAACAGCACATCACCGGCTTGCCAGTGCCAGACTTGCTGCAGTACTTGCGCATTCGTGGCCAGATTGTGATGGCTGAGCATCGCCCCCTTGCTGCGTCCTGTGGTGCCCGAGGTGTACAACAGCGCGGCCAGCTGATCATCGGTCACGGCGACGGTGTCGAAGGTGTCCGGTTGCGCCGCTGCGCGTTCGAGCAGTGAGCCCTGGCGCTGGTCATCGAGCGTGAAGACTTGCTGCGTGCCTGCCGCGAATGCCAGTTTCGAAATCCAGCCGAAGGTCGACGGCGCACAGACCAGCAATGCCGGTTTCGCATCGTTGAGGAAGTACTCCATTTCAGCGGCGCGGTAAGCGGTATTCAACGGCACGAACGTGAAGCCGGCGCGCAAGGTGGCCAGGTACAGGATCAGCGCTTCGGGTGACTTTTCGACTTGCACCGCGATGCGCGAACCGGCCGGCAGCGCCAGGCTGGCGAGCAGGTTGGCCATGCGTGCGCTGGCGTGTTCGAGGTCATGCCACGAGTACTCGAGGCCGTCGTGGGTTTCGATGCAGCAGGTGCTGCGGTCGGCCGGGAAATTGGCGGCAAACAGCGCGTACAGGTTACTCATCAGTGGGGGACTTTCTTGCTGCGGTAAGCGATGACGATCAGGACAATGCCGAGCACGATCATCGGCACCGACAGCATCTGTCCGGCAGAAATCGTGACGGGTCCGAGCGGCACCAGATAATCGGGCATGCGGAAGTATTCAGTGAAGAAGCGCGCGCAACCATAGCCCAGCGCGAACAGGCCGCTGACCGCCATGCGTGGTCGTTCCTTGCGCGCATACAGCCACAGCACGATAAACAGCAGCAGCCCATCGACCAGCGCCTGATAGATCGGCGACGGATGACGCGGCAGGTTATCGACATTCGGCCAGATCATGGCCCACGGCAGCGTCGCATCGGCGATCCGGCCCGGCAGTTCGGCATTGATGAAATTGCCGAGGCGACCAAACGCATAGCCCAGCGGTACCAGCGGCGCAATGAAATCCATCACATCCATCAGGTGGCGGCCACGGCGGCGACTCCAGAGCGCCATCGCCAGCAGCACGCCGAGGAAGCCGCCATGAAAGGACATGCCGCCTTTCCAGACCATGAAGATCTCGAGCGGGTTGCTGAAATAAAAGGCAGGGTTGTAAAACAGGACTTCACCGAGACGACCGCCAATGACAACCCCGAGCACGCCATAAAACAGCATGTCGTCGAGGTCTTCTTTTTTCCAGCCCATCACGGCGATGTGGGCCTGCTTGATGCGCAGCCGGCCGAGCAGGATGAACTGGGCAAACGCAGCCAGGTACATCAGCCCGTACCAGCGAATCGCCAGCGGACCAAGGTGGATGGCAATCGGGTCCGGCATCGGATGGATCAGCATGGAAGTTTCCGCATCAGGTTTTCTTTCGCAATAAGTCGAGGAAGGCGTGCAGCACTGGCGAAGTATTGTCGCGCCGCCAGGCCAGTCCGGTTTCGACCAGTGGTGTCTTGCCGCGCAAGGTTTTGTATTCGACGCCGGGGCGCTTCAGATTGGAGACGGATTGTGGCACAAGTGCGATGCCCATACCCGCAGAAACCAGTCCGACGATGGTTTGCATCTGGATCGCTTCCTGACCGATGTGCGGCGTCAGACCGGCCGCGCGGAAGGTCGCCAGGATGGCGTCATGGAAGGCGGGCGCGATGCGGCGCGGGAAAATAATCAGCGGCAGGCCGGCCACGGCCTTGAGCGATACGGCGCTGCTGCCGGCGAGCGCCTTGATGCCTTTCGGTGCCGCCAGGATCAGCGGCTCCGACAGCACGCGCAGGTAGGACAGATCGGTGACCGATTTTTCGGGCAGCGGCGCAATCAGCAGGCCAACATCAATGCGGTTCTGCGCCAGATCGTCAAGCTGGATATCGGTAGTGGCTTCGCGCAATTCGATATGCACGTGCGGCGTGTGTTCGCGAAATTCGCGCAGGAACGGCGGCAGTACGCTGTAGTCGGCCGTCGAGACAAAGGCCAGCACCAGTCGTCCCGACGCGCCCGAGGCGGCCAGTCTTACCAGTTCGGGCAAGGCATGCGCCTGCGCCAGCAAACGGCGCGCTTCGGTCAGCAGCGCGCTGCCGGCCGGGGTCAGCGCGACGCTGCGGTTGGTGCGGGCGAATAGCCGATGACCGAGTCCGGCTTCGAGTGCCTGTATGGTTTGCGACAACGGCGGCTGCGTCATGTGCAACCGCGCGGCGGCACGGCCGAAGTGGAGTTCTTCGGCTACCGTCACAAAATAGCGTAGCTGGCGCAGTTCGATGGTCATCGATTTCGGTCCTGTTCAATTGAGTCGGCATTCGTCTCAAT
>CANFED010000092.1 GCA_947445995.1 Oxalobacteraceae bacterium
AGCACTAAGCAAGATACCAGCAAGAACGAACCACGCAAGAATTCAGCCCGAAAAGATCATGTCAAATACAAAACGCGCCATCCGTAACATCGCCATCATCGCTCACGTTGACCATGGCAAAACCACCCTCGTTGACAAGTTGCTGCGTCAGTCGGGTACCTTCCGCGATAACCAGCAAGTCGATGCACGCGTGATGGACTCCAATGACCTCGAAAAAGAGCGTGGCATCACGATTCTGTCGAAAAATTGCGCCGTCGAGTATGAAGGCACACACATCAACATCGTCGACACCCCAGGCCATGCCGACTTCGGTGGCGAAGTCGAACGCGTCCTGTCGATGGTTGACAGCGTGTTGCTGCTGGTGGATGCACAAGAAGGTCCGATGCCGCAAACGCGCTTCGTGACCCGTAAGGCGCTGGCTCTTGGCTTGAAGCCGATTGTCGTCGTCAACAAGATCGATCGTCCGGGTGCACGTCCTGAATGGGCCATCAACGCCACATTCGAACTGTTCGACAAGCTCGGCGCGACCGAAGAGCAACTCGATTTCCCAGTCGTGTTCGCTTCGGCACTCAATGGCTATTCAAGCCTCGAGTCGACCGTACGCGAAGGCGACATGAAGCCACTGTTTGATGCCATCCTGCGCCACGTTCCAGCGCGCGAAGATGACCAGGACGGTCCGCTGCAGTTGCAAATTTCTTCCCTCGACTATTCGTCCTACGTCGGCAAGATCGGTATCGGCCGGATTACCCGTGGTCGCGTGCGCGGTCTGCAAGACGTCATCATCATGGACGGCCCGGACGGCGTGCCACGCAAAGCGCGCGTCAACCAGGTTCTGAACTTCAAGGGTCTCGATCGCGTGCTGGTCGAAGAAGCCGTTGCCGGCGACATCGTTCTGATCAATGGCATCGATGAACTCGGTATCGGCACCACGGTATGCGCACCAGACACCCCGGACGCACTGCCAATGCTGACCGTTGACGAGCCAACACTGACCATGAACTTCATGGTGAACAATTCGCCACTGGCCGGTCGTGAAGGCAAGTTCGTCACCAGCCGTCAGTTGCGCGAACGTCTTGACCGCGAACTGAAAGCCAACGTCGCTTTGCGCGTTTCGCCGACTGACGACGACACGATTTTTGAAGTCTCCGGTCGCGGTGAGTTGCACCTGACCATCCTGATTGAAAACATGCGTCGCGAAGGCTTCGAGCTGGCGGTTTCCCGTCCACGCGTGGTGTTCAAGATGGTTGACGGTGTCCGTCATGAGCCATTCGAATTGCTGTCGGTTGACGTTGAAGAAGTCAACCAGGGCGGCGTCATGGAAGAGCTGGGTCGTCGTCGTGGCGATCTGCAAAACATGGAATCCGATGGTAAAGGTCGCGTGCGTCTTGAGTACCGTATCCCGGCCCGTGGCCTGATCGGTTTCCAGGGCGAGTTCATGACCCTGACGCGCGGTACCGGCTTGATGAGTCACATTTTTGACGAGTACGCCGCAGTCGACAACACCCGTGGCGAAATGGCTTCGCGTCGTAACGGCGTGCTGGTCTCGCAGGACGATGGCGCAGCGGTTGCTTATGCACTCTGGAAATTGCAGGATCGCGGCCGTATGTTCGTGGTTCACAATGACCCAGTGTACGAAGGCATGATCATCGGCATTCACTCGCGTGACAATGATCTGGTCGTCAATCCGATCAAGGGCAAGCAATTGACCAACGTGCGCTCGTCGGGTACCGATGAAGCGGTGCGTCTGGTTCCGCCTGTTCAGATGTCGCTCGAGTACGCGGTCGAATTCATCGATGATGACGAACTAGTCGAGATCACGCCAAAAAGCATTCGTCTGCGCAAGCGTTATCTGAAAGAAGCGGATCGCAAGAAAGCTTCGCGCGACGCTTAATTAGTCGTGACGGGATCAGGCCGCAGGCCTGGTCCCTCGCAAAAAACCCGCCGAGTTCCGGCTGCCTTGACTGGCGGCATGGATCAGGCGGGTTTTGTTTTGTTGATGGTGACTTGATGTCGACAATAAGAAGTTAGTCAGCCGCAGATGCGCTTGGTGCCGCCGGATCACCCCGGTTCGCAGGGTGCAATAACCGAAGGGCATTGCACCGAACCCGCTCGCTCCAGCGACGCCAATATTTTCACGATGCGCTCTATCAGACCGTCATTTCCTCAACATCCGGCACAGTCTTCTGTGTTTTCAGGATGGCACCAATTGCAGCGAACAACTGGTCGATCTGCGGTTTGTCGATGATCAGCGGCGGCGACAGCGCAATGATGTCGCCCGTGGTGCGGATCAGTACCCCTTTTTCCCAGAACGCCTTCAGGAAGACATCAAACGCACGCATCCCCGGCTTGCCAGCAACGCCATCGAGTTCGATACCGCAGACCAGTCCCAGATTACGGATGTCTTTGACATACGGCAAACCCTTGAGGCTATGCGCCGCTTGTTCAAAATAGGGTGCCATCGCGGCAGCACGTTCGAACAGGTGCTCGGATTTGTACACGTCGATCGTGGCGACGGCGGCGGCGGCGGCCAGCGGGTGGCCGGTGTAGGTGTAGCCGTGATAAAACTCGATGGCGTTTTCTGCCGCCATGCTCATGAACGTGTCATGGATGTCCTGACGCACAATGACGGCACCCATCGGAACGGTGGCATTGGTCAGGCCCTTGGCACACACGATCATGTCCGGTACCACGCCAAAATAGTCAGCACCAAACGGTGTGCCAAGCCGGCCAAAGCCCGTGATGACTTCATCAAAGATCAGCAGGATGCCGTACTTGTCGCAGATCGCGCGGATCTTTTGCAGATAGCCTTTGGGTGGCAGGATGACACCGGTCGAACCTTGCAGCGGTTCGATGATGACGGCGGCGACCGTGGCCGGATCATGCAATGCCAGCAGACGCTGTTCGAGTTCGTCAGCCATTTCCGCGCCGTGATCCGGCAGACCTTTTGAAAACGCATTCTTGCCGATGTCGAGCGGATGACGCAGATGGTCGACTGCAGGCAAACCGGGACCAAAATGCTTGCGGTTGCCGGCAATGCCGCCAACCGAAATGCCGCCAAAACCGACGCCGTGATAGCCGCGCTCGCGTCCAATGAGTCGGTGTCGCATGCCATCGCCGCGTACACGGTGGTAAGCCAGCGCGATCTTCAGTGCCGAGTCGACTGCTTCTGAACCGTCATTGCAGAAGAAGACCCGGTTCAATCCTTCCGGTGCCAGCGAGACCAGCGCACTGGCAGCTTCGAAGGCTTTCGGGTGGCCCATCTGGAATACCGGTGCGAAATCCATCTCGCCAGCCTGGCGACGAATGGCTTCAGTGATCTTTGGATGGCAGTGACCTGCGTTGCTGCACCACAGTCCGGCGGTGCCATCGAGAATCTGGCGGCCGTCATCCGTCGTGTAATGCATGCCGGACGCCGAGACCAGCATTCGTGGTTTGGACTTGAACTGGCGATTGGCGGTAAACGGCATCCAGAAATGGTCGGTGTTGAGCATGGCAGCAGGTCCGTGGGTGATGAGGGAAGACAATGATGGTAATCCTGTTTGCCGGCAGGTGGCGACGTATTTTGGATCGCCCGTCTCTCATGACTTACGACGCGCTGTCGCCGCCTGCCAGTTCGCGCTCAATCTGTTCGATACTGGGCAAGCTGGTTTGGAATTCCTCAGGCAAGGATTCAAGCAGTTTGTACTCGGCCACGCCTAGCGGCTGGGCATTGTTACGCAGCGCATATTCAGCGACGACCTTGTTTTTGCTCGTGCATAGCAACAGACCAATTGTCGGGCCGTCCTGCGGATGCTTGATCTGTTCATCCACGGCAGTGAGGTAAAAACCAAGCTGGCCAAGATGCTCGGGCTTGAACTTGCTGCCCTTGATTTCGATCACCACATAGCAACGCAACTTGAGATGGTAGAACAGCAGGTCGATGAAGAATTCGTCACCTCCCACATCCAGCAGCACCTGCCGTCCTACAAAGGCGAAGCCAGCACCGAGTTCCAGCAAAAAGTCGGTAACGTGTTTGATCAGGGCGTTTTCGACCTCGCGTTCGCGGGCCTTGTCGGTCAGTCCCAGAAAGTCGAAACGGTAGGGGTCTTTCAGCGACTCGCGGGCCAGATCGGACTGCGGCTTGGGCAGACTGGTATTGAAGTTGGTGACGGCAGCTCCTGTGCGTTCCAGCAGACGGGCGTCGATTTGCATGACAAGGATATTGCGCGACCAGTTATGTTCGATGGCTTTTGCGGCATATCAGCGGCGGGTTTCCGGGCCCGGCAATCTGTCCAGTAAAACTAAATTGTGTCCCCAAGGCAATTGTGCAGCAGCTTGCTGCACAAATAGGTCATTCGGCCAGGCTTCGGCAAAAGCACGCATGTACTTGAGATTGCGCGGGGAAAATCCTTTCATCTCCGGAAAGGCCGTACGCAAATCCAGCGCCAGTCGTTCGATCACTTTCGCGCCCCACCCTTGTGCCGCTTGCCGCGTCAGAATATCTCGGCCGATCTGCCAGTACAGCAGCACCAGTTCCCGATTGACCGCGAGTGTGGCACGCTGTTGCGCGGTATGGATGCGGCTTTTCAGTTCGGTGAGCCAGTCGGCATAACCTTCCGGCGCTGGTGTCAAACCGGCAGGATGTTCGCTCATGATGTCTTTCTCTTCTGTATCTTGATGATCGGGATGGATGTCATTGTTGTCGTCAAGGCCGTCGTTTTCAGCTGACCGGCACCGTCTCTGCAGCGACGACTCGTGATGACGTGCTGCAGATTCTCGGCAATGTGGCACCTGCTCGTCTGGCATATTGTCATCGCCACGATGGAAGTACTTGCAATCGGCCGCACATGTTGGTATCTCTGCTCTTCGATTTCGGATTCGCACCGGTTCGCACCGCAGGCACTCCAAAAAAATTCCTCTCACAATTCAATTCAAGTAAATGAAAACAAGCAAGTACAAGAGCCGGCGCATCTCCGCCGCCCCGATGATGGATTGGACCGATCGTCATTGTCGCCTGTTCCACCGCCAGATTTCCCGCCACACCTGGCTGTACACCGAGATGGTGACGACCGGTGCACTGGTGCATGGCGATGTCGCGCGCCACCTCGATTTCAATGACGAAGAACACCCGGTCGCGCTGCAACTCGGCGGTAGCGACCCGGCCGATCTGGCGCACAGTGCGCGCCTCGGCCAGCAGTGGGGCTACGATGAAATCAACCTCAATTGCGGTTGTCCTTCCGAGCGCGTACAAAAAGGTGCGTTCGGTGCCTGCCTGATGTCGGAGCCTCAACTGGTGGCCGATTGCGTCAAGGCGATGCGTGATGCCGTGTCGATTGATGTGACGGTCAAGCACCGGATCGGCATCGACAAGAACGAGTCCTACGCTTTCATGCGCGATTTTGTCGGGACGGTGGCCGAGGCCGGTTGCACCACCTTCATCGTTCACGCCCGCAACGCGATCCTCAAAGGCTTGAGCCCAAAAGAAAATCGTGAGGTTCCGCCACTGCGTTACGACGCGGTGTATCAGCTCAAGCGTGAGTTTCCCGATCTCGAGATCATCATCAACGGCGGCATCAAGACCGAGGCCGAGATCGACCTGCACTTGCAGCATGTCGATGGCGTCATGCTCGGACGCGAGGCTTATCACAACCCGTACCTGATGGCTGGTTTCGATGCGCGTTACTACGATGATCCCGCCATGCCGCGCACGCGCGCGGAAGTGCTTGAAGCGATGCTGCCGTATATCCGTAGCCAGCTCGGCCCGACTCCGTCGGTGGCATTGAAAGGCGGACCTCGTCTCAACAGCATTACGCGTCATATGCTTGGGTTGATGGCCGGGCTGCCCGGTGCGCGGCATTTTCGGCAGACATTATCGGATTCGAAGCGGCTGGCAATCGGTGATGCCGCCTTGCTGATGGAGGCGATGGCGAGCATGCAAGGTCGTTGAGGTTAGGGCACTTGAGCAGGATCAAAGGCAGCATGAGCGATCACGTTACGCTGTTCACAGGCTTCCCGCCTGTTGAAAACAGACCGCGTTTCCAGCGGTCTTTACCTTAAGGGAATATCAATGAAAGTATCCTCTTCTACTCTGACATTCTTGTTCGCTGCTGTGCTGGGCACGGCCTTGCTGGGCGGTTGTGACCGCCGTTCACCGACGACGGACCAGCCGGGTGCTGGTGGCATGCCTTCATCCGGTGCGCCGGGCAACTTGCCTTCCTCGATGATGCCGAGTCCGCCGGTTCCACCGGCCCCACCTGGCGCTTCAGCCACGCCAGGATCGCCGCCGCCAGAGCCCGGCAAGTAATCGCTGGTAGTTACTCAGCTAGAAAGGAAGGGCCGAGTAGCGATGCGAAGCTGATCGGCGTGTTGCGCAAGTTGGGTAAGTTTGCCCAACTTGTGAAACGCGAAAAATTCGCTACTTGTTCTCGGCGTGTTTGCTGAGTGTCCGCTTAGAGCGCAATCGGAACCTGATAAGAATCCGATGAAAGCCTGATGAAAGGCCTTAGCCATCCTCGTCCTGGCGCAGCGGCGACCGCAGGAACGAATCAAATTGCATGTCTATTTTTTGCAAGGCTTTTTGCGCGTTTTGCATTTGCTTGCGGAATTCCGGTCCACGCCGCAGTGCGAGTCCGACCGCGAGAATGTCGATGACCACCAGATGGGCCAGACGTGCCGAAATTGGCGTGTAAGGATCAGTATGGAAATGCAGGTCGATCGGTACCAGCACCGTCGCCAATTCGGCCAGTGGCGTACCGCTGGGCGACAACGCAATCACATCGGCACCTGTCTTGCGCGCCAGTTGCACACTGCGCAGCAAGGCCACGCTGTTGCCGCGCTGCGAAATGGCCAGTACCACATCGCCTTTTTTTAACAGTGCCGCGGCGATGCTGTGAATATGCGGATCAGAATACGCGACGGTCGGCACGCCAGCGCGGAAGAACTTGTGCTGCGCGTCAGTGGCAATGATGCCCGACGATCCCTGTCCGTAAAATTCGATCTTGCGCGCCTTGGCCAGCAAATCCAGCGCACGTTCGATGGCACCGGGGTCGAGCGTGTTGCGCAAATCGAGCAGCGCGTTGATCGAGCGGCTACAAATTTTGCCGACGAGGTCGGCTGCCATGTCGTTGGGTGTCAGGTTTTCATTTGCGCCGGGCAGGGCGACGGCCAGTGCTTGCGCCAGTTTCAGTTTGAATGTCTGCCAGCCCTCGAAACCGATGGTGCGGCAAAAGCGCACCACCGTCGGCTCCGATACCTGCGCATTGTGAGCCAGCGCGGTGATGTTGCCTGACACGGCGAGGCTCGGGTCCCGTAGCACGGCCAGTGCGACCTTGCGTTCGGATTTGGATAGCGCGTCAAGCTGCGACCGTATCGAATCGAGCAGCATCGTCGTCACATTTCTGGCAGCGATTCTTCGCGCCATTGCAAACCGTCGCGGCCGATCAGCGCGCTGGCAGCGGCCGGTCCCCAGGTGCCGGCCGTGTACGGAATCGGTTCGTTTTCTTCCTGTTCCCAGTGGTTCAGGATTGGCTCGACCCATTCCCAGGCTGCTTCGAGCTCGTCGCTGCGCATGAACAAGGTCAGCTGACCACGCAGGACGTCGAGCAGCAAGCGTTCGTAGGCATCCATGCGCGGCGTCTTGAAGGTTTCACGGAAATCGAGTTCGAGGTCAACGGGTTTCAGACGCATGTTATCGCCTGGCGTCTTGGCCATCAGGTTCAGATGCAGACCTTCGTCCGGTTGCAGCCGGATCACCAGGCTGTTGGGCTGGAAGCTGCCGCTCGATTGCGCAAAGATGGAATGCGGAATGGCCTTGAAGCGCACGACGATCTCGGCCAGCTGGTCGGCCATGCGCTTGCCGGTGCGCAAATAAAACGGTACGCCGGCCCAACGCCAGGTATCGATTTCGGCACGCACGGCGACAAAGGTTTCGGTCGTCGAGTCCGGGTTGGCACCGGGTTCCTTGCGGTAACCGGGAACTGCCACGCCATTGACATGCCCTGAGCGGTACTGGCCGCGTACGACATTCTGTGTCAGCGTGGTGGTGGTGAATTTTTTCAGTGAGCGCAAGACCTTGAGTTTTTCGTCGCGTACTGCATCCGGCGTGATCGTCGTCGGTGGCTCCATAGCGACAATGCAGAGCAATTGCAGCAAGTGGTTTTGCAGCATGTCGCGCAGTGCCCCGGACGTATCGTAGTAGCCAGTGCGATTGCCGACGCCGATTTCTTCGGCGATGGTGATCTGCACATCCGAAATCCATTCTCGCCGCCAGAGCGGTTCGAACAGGACATTGCCGAAACGCAGCGCCAGCAAATTCTGGACGGCTTCCTTGCCGAGGTAATGATCAATCCGGTAAATCTGCGATTCGGCAAATACGCTGCCGACATCGGCATTGATCTGGCGCGCGCTGGCCAGATCGCGGCCGAGCGGCTTTTCGAGTACCACACGTGAATTCGGTGTCGCACTGCCACAGGCAGCCAGGTTCAGGCAGATAGTGGCAAACAGGGTCGGCGGTGTCGCCAGATAAAAGACCCGTACCAGTGCCGGATCGTCGCGCAGCGCGGCCGCCAGCGTGCAATAACTTCCCGGCTTGTCGGCATCGACGGCAACATACGCGATACGTTGGCAAAAACGTTGCCATACCTTGGCATCGAGATTGCCCGCAGGGATATACGGCTTGGAGCCGGACTCGACCGAGGCGAGAAAATCAGCCGTGCTCAGGTCATGCCGGCCAACACAAATGATACGTGCTGACTCGGGGAGGTCTTTGGCACGGTCGCGGGCGTACATTGCCGGCAGCAGTTTGCGCATCGACAGATCACCGCTGCCGCCAAATAATACGAGATCGAAATCGGTTATCGCCATGAGTTCCATTAAGTTGTGTGCAAGTTAATCGGGTGCGATGTCATTGTGCATCATTTGCCTGTGAGGGCAGCGCTGGCCAGCGCGATCAGGGCGTTGGTCGAGCTGTCATGTCGTTCCGGTTTCGCCATGCCGGTCAGCTCCTGTTCGATGTTCTTCGCCAGCACCTTGCCCAGTTCGACACCCCACTGGTCGAAACTGTTGATGCCCCAGATTACGCCCTGCACGAAGACCTTGTGCTCGTAGAGCGCAATGAGTGCACCCAGCGTCGCTGGTGTCAGTGCATCCATGAGCAACATGTTGGAAGGACGGTCGCCGGGGAAGGTCTTGTGCGGCACCAGTGCCTCGACGGCAGCGGGATCAAGTCCCTGTGCGGTCAGGTCGGCCCGCACTTCGTCGGCAGTTTTGCCGCGCATGAAGGCTTCGGCCTGCGCGAAACAGTTCGCCAGCAATGCCGCATGATGTCCGGGCAGCGTGTGGCTGGCACCGAGCACCGCAATGAAATCGATCGGAATCAGATCGCTGCCCTGATGCAGCAACTGGAAATACGCGTGCTGGCCATTGGTGCCGGTATCGCCCCAGATGACCGGGCCACTGGCTGTCGTCAATGGCTCGCCGGCGGCACTGACGCGCTTGCCATTGCTCTCCATGTCCAGTTGTTGCAAGTAGCCGGAGAACTGGCTCAGGTCCTGATGGTAAGGCGCAATCGAGACGGAACTGCTGCCATGAAAATTGCGGTACCAGACGCCCAGCATGGCCAGCAGCACCGGCATGTTGCGCTCCAGCGGCGCTTCCTGAAAATGGCGGTCCATCTGGTGAGCGCCATCCAGGAAAGCGCGAAAATTCGTGAAGCCGACCAGCAGCACCACCGACAGCCCGATCGCCGACCAGATCGAATAGCGTCCGCCGACCCAATCCCAGAACGGGAACATGTTGACCGGATCAATGCCGAAGGCGGTCACGCCAGCGACATTGGTCGACACCGCAACAAAGTGTTTTGCCAGATCGTCTGCGCTGCCGCTTTGCAGAAACCAGTTGCGTGCCGAATGCGCATTCATCATTGTTTCGGCGGTGGTGAACGTTTTCGAAGCGATGATGAACAAGGTCGTGGCCGGATCGATCCGGCCCAGTATCGCTGCGAGGTCATGGCCATCGACGTTCGAGACGAAATGGCAGGTCAGGCGCGAATGGGCAAAAGACCGCAGCGCCTGGCAGACCATCTTCGGTCCGAGGTAGGAGCCGCCGATGCCGATGTTGACGATGTCGGTGATCGCGCGGCCATCACGGCCAGTCCAGTCGCCCGAGCGCACCTGTTCGCTGAAGGCTTGCATGCGCATCAGCACGGCCTGCACATCGGCACCGACATCCTGGCCATCGAGCCGTAACGTGTCGTGGTCCGCCGGTGCTCGCAAGGCGGTATGCAGCACGGCGCGCTGTTCGGTCGTGTTGATCTTTTCGCCAGCAAACAGCTTGTTGCGATGGGCTTCGACGCCGCGCTCACGCGCCAGTTCGAATAGCAAGGACAACGTGGTGGTGTCGATACGGTTCTTTGAATAATCCAATGTCAGGCCGGCGGCTTGCATCGAGAACTGCTGGAACCGGTCTGGTTCGCTGGCAAACTGTGTGCGCATCGTCGTGCCACGCGTTTCTGCATGGCGAGCATGCAAACGCTGAAAAGCCGGGCTGTCGTTGAGCGATGTTGCAGCCATGACGGTAGTCCTTTGAAGTAGGATAGTTGTCAATGACTATACCTTAACAGGAGGTAATTTCACTACAAAAATGAAGGATAATTTGTTCTGTAAGCGCTTGTAATGAACCTTTCCACTGTAGAGTTTTTACGGGCAGGTTTCATGCTGGCGGCAGTTGCCCCTATAAAAACCCTTTTGGTTATGTTGACTCGTATGCAAAATTTTCTGTAGTAAAATTACCGATTCAGTCTTCACGCAAGGAGTTCTCATGACATTGCATCCCGTTCTGACTTCCGTCACCGATCGCATTATCGAACGCAGCCGTCCTTCACGCGGCGCTTATCTGGCACGTATGGAAGCGGCCTTGCAGCAGGGCGTGCAACGCAATGCGCTGTCCTGTACGAATCTGGCGCACGGTTTTGCCGCCTTTCCGGCCAATGACAAGCTGGCGTTGCGGCAGGCACGCTTGCCGTCGGTGGCGATCATTTCTGCCTACAACGACATGCTGTCGGCGCATCAACCGTTCGAACGGTTTCCGCAATTGATCAAGGACGCCGCGCGCAAGGCCGGCGGGGTCGCGCAATTTGCCGGTGGCGTGCCGGCCATGTGCGATGGCGTCACGCAAGGCCAGCCCGGCATGGAGCTGTCGCTGTTTTCACGCGATTCCATTGCGATGGGGACTGCCATTGCGCTGTCGCACAACATGTTCGATGCGGCCGTCTACCTCGGTGTGTGCGACAAGATTGTTCCGGGTCTGCTGATCGGCGCGCTGCACTTCGGTCATTTGCCTGCGGTGTTTATTCCGGCCGGACCGATGACCAGCGGCATGTCCAATTCCGAAAAAGCCCGTGTGCGTCAGCTCTACGCGCAGGGCAAGATCGGCCGTGCCGAATTGCTCGAAGCCGAATCGCAGTCGTATCACGGTGCCGGTACCTGCACGTTCTACGGCACCGCCAACAGCAACCAGATGCTGATGGAAGTCATGGGCTTGCACTTGCCAGGTGCCGCCTTCATCACGCCGGGCACGCCATTGCGCGATGCGCTCACGGCAGCGGCGGCGGCACGCGCAGTAGAGATCGCCACGCACACGCCCGAGTACACGCCGGTCGGTCGGTTGGTCGATGAAAAATCCATCGTCAATGCCATCATCGCCTTGCTCGCCACCGGCGGTTCGACCAATCACACGCTGCATCTGGTGGCCATCGCCAAGGCCGCCGGCATCGTCATCGACTGGAATGATTTTGCGGCGCTGTCTGCGGTCATTCCGCTGCTCACGCGGATTTATCCGAACGGTGACGCCGACGTCAATCATTTCCATGCGGCCGGTGGTACCGGTTTCGTGATCCGTGAATTGCTCGATGCCGGTTTGCTGCATGAGGATGTCACCACGGTCCTCGGCAAGGGTTTGCGGGCGCATTGCAGCGAGGCGTTTCTGCAAGATGACGTCGTGGTCTGGCGTCCGGTGCCACTGGAAA
>CANFED010000093.1 GCA_947445995.1 Oxalobacteraceae bacterium
ACCATGCGCGAGCTGGTACGGTCCATCATTTCCAGACCGGCCGGGATGATGCCGGCACCGATCACATCGGCCACCGCGTTACCGCCTTTGACGACATCATCGAACGACGCCATGATCACGCAGGCCTGTTGCGGTTTCGGGATCAGCCGCACCGTCACTTCGGTGACGATGCCGAGCATGCCTTCGGAACCGATGAACACCGCCAGCAGATCGAGGCCCGGCGCATCCAGTGCGCTATTGCCCAGTTCGACGATATCGCCATCGATGGTGACGATGCGAACCCGCATGACGTTGTGGACGGTCAGGCCGTATTTGAGGCAATGCACGCCACCGGAATTTTCGGCCACGTTGCCACCGATCGAGCAGGCGATCTGCGACGACGGGTCCGGTGCGTAGTACAGGTTATGAGGCGCAGCGGCATCCGAAATCGCCAGATTGCGCACGCCCGGCTGGACCACTGCCGTGCGTGAAACCGGATCGACCTTGATGATGCGATTGAGCTTGGCCGTTGACAGCACCAGCCCGTCGGCAATCGGCGTGGCACCACCGGACAAACCGGTGCCGGCACCACGCGGCACGATCGGCAGCTTCATGTCGCGGCACAGTTGCAGGATCTGCACCAGTTGGGCTTCGGTGTCCGGCAAGGCCACCACCATCGGCATTTGCCGGTAGGCCGCCAGGCCATCGCATTCGTAGGGGCGGACATCTTCGTCATTGAACAGTACGCAGCGCTCGGGCAGGAGCCGGCGCAGTGCGTCGACGACATCACGCTGGCGGGTAACGGTGTAAGGCAGATCGGCAACGGCATTCATGATCGGTTCCAATGAGATGGCAGTCTTGTATCTTAACGGATCGCGGCAAACGCTGCGTTTCAAATCCTTGCGGGGTCGGGTGAAATGTTTTCAGGTGGGACGAAAACCAACCGGCAGGAGCCCAGGCTGAACTGTCTCCACCAGCTCAACGATGCGCCGCTCTGATCACGACGGCAATCCGGATGACTTGTTACGCAGGAGGGCGACCACGAAAGTAATAATGGTCAAGGGCACCACAAAGCTGAGCATGACCGACGACAATCCAGCCAGCGCATCGTGCTGCTGTGACGCCAGGATCAGGTAGGCCACATAAGCTACGTAATAAGCCAGGAACACGCCGCCTTCCCAGCGCGCAATCTCGCGCCCGCTCAGGAATACCGGCAGGCAGGCGAGCAGCGCGGCCAGCATGACCCAGATGTCGAACGTCAATACCGACGGTGCCAGCGGCAGGCCGAGCGTGCCCGAAGCCACCGCACTCAGACCCAGACAGCCGAGGATGTTGAAGGTGCAGCTGCCCACCACGTTGCCGACCGCGATGTCGCGTTCGCCTTTGAAGGCGGCCATCAGCGAGGTGGCGACTTCGGGCATCGACGTGCCCGCCGCGACGATGGTCAGGCCGATGACGAGGTCGCTCACGCCCAGCGCTTTGGCAAACACGACGGACGCCGAGACCAGCCAGTCCGACCCCAGCACCAGCAATACCAGTCCGCCGATGATCAGTGCCGTCTGGGCCGGCCACTTGCCGTCCCACGCTTGCGCTGCAACAGGCTGCAATTCGGCATCGAATTCGGCGGTGCTGGCCGACGACTCGCGGCGTGATTGCATGATCAGAAACACGGTGTAGACCACCATCAGGATCAGTAGCACGACGCCCTCCCACCAGCTCAGCGTGCCATCGAGACCGAATGCGATCAGCAGCAAGGCCGAACCGATCATGATGGGCACTTCCTGGCGGATGAGTTGCACATGCACGATCAACGGCGCGACCAGCGCACTGATGCCCAGAATGAACAGCACATTGAAAATATTGCTGCCCACGACATTGCCGATGGCAATATCGGTCTGGCCGTTGAGCACCGCGCCGGTGGAGACCGCCATTTCCGGCGCGCTGGTGCCGAAGGCGACGATGGTCAGTCCTACCACCAATGGCGAAATGCCAAACGACAGTGCCAGCTTGGAGGCACCGCGCACTAGCGAGCTGGCACCGAGAACGAGCGCGACGAGGCCGGCGACGAAAAGTAGCGATTGCATCAGCATGGAAAGTCTTTCAGAAAAAAGTGAGCGTGTTCACAGTCAGGTTATCGTTCGCCAACATGCCCGGCGTTGCGTTCCCCGTCAACGGAACCATTGGTCACATCAGCCCGGCTGAAACCGGAGCCGGGCTGGTCACCGATCTAGGCGTGATTGAGGTTGCGGGTGTTGTAGTAGGTCGCGACCAATCCGCTCGAGAGGATCACCGCGATGCCGCTCCAGCCCAGCCAGCCCAGCACATCCTGCCACAACAGCACGCCCCAGAAGCTGGAAAAAACGATGCCGGTGTATTGCAGGTTGGCGGTAACGAGGACTTTGCCGAGGCGGTACGCGCGCGTCATCGCCATTTGCGCGACGGTGGCGCAGGCACCGATGGCCAGCAATAACAGCAGTCCTCTGGTCGATGGCACATGCCACAGCGCGGTATTGGGTAGTTGTCCGGGTGCCAGCAAGATGCCGCCCAGTCCGGCCACCATGCTGGCTAATGAAAAATAAAACACTACCCGCGATTCCGGCTCGCCCATTTTTCCGAGCTCGCGCACCTGCAGATACGCCAGCGCTGCCAGCATGCCGGACGCCAGTGCCACCAGCGCGCCCACCCATTGCGACGCATGCATCGCCGGTTGCAGCAATAGCGTCACGCCAACAAAGCTGGCGGTAATCGCGCCGATCATGCCGGGTTCGAAGCTGCGAGCGCCACGCCACCAGCCGCCGATGAACAGGATCGCAGCGATCCAGATCGGGGCCATGTAATTGAGTGTCATCGCCATCGACAGCGGCAACTGGGCGATCGCATAAAACCACATCCAGAAGGCGACAACACCCACCGTACAGCGCCACAGGTGGTGGCCGGCAAAGCGGGTGCGCAGCGTGTCGCCGCGCATGAACACCAGCGCGCCGATGACGATGACACCGATGGTGCCGCGCGCCATGACGATTTCAGCGATGCTGTAATAGTCCGAGGCGAGCTTGACGCAGACGCCCATGATCGCGAACAGAAAGGTCGCCAGCAGCATCCAGAGCGATTGCATCGAGTGGTCAGAACGCAATCTGTGCCCGATACCATTCGTGGAAATGCTGCATGCCGTCTTCCATCGGCGACTGGTACGGACCGACTTCGCTGACGCCGCGGTCGAGCAGTATCTTGCGACCGGCGTCCATGCGCAGCGCGATTTCATCGTCCTCGATGCAGGTTTCCATGTAGGCCGCCCGTTCGGCTTCGATGAACTCGCGCTCGAACAGCACGATCTCTTCCGGGTAATAGAACTCGACCACGTTGGTGGTGGATTGCGGGCCGGTCGGCCACAGCGTCGATACCACCAGTACGTGCGGGTACCACTCGACCATCACGTTCGGATACAGCGTGAGCCAGATCGCGCCGTAGTCGGGCACCGCGCCATTGCGGAATTTGAGAATCTGTTCCTGCCACTTGCGATACTTGGGCGAGCCGGCCTTGGCCAGTCCCTGCTTGACGCCGACCGTCTGGACGCTGAAGTGCTGTCCGAACTGCCATTTCAGGTCATCGCAACTGACGAAGCTACCCAGGCCCGGATGGAACGGCTCGACGTGATAATCCTCCAGATAGACTTCAATGAAGGTTTTCCAGTTGTAGTTGCATTCGTGGACTTCGACATGGTCGAGCAGATAGCCGTCGAAATCGAGCGCCGGCATCACGTCGAGCTGGCCTAGCGTGGCACCGACATCGAAACCGTTCTGTTCGAACAGCAAGCCGTTCCAGTTTTGCAGCGCGGTCTTCGACAGGTTCAGGCACGGAGTCTCGGCAAAATGCGGCGCGCCCAGCAGTTCGCCCTGCAGGTCATAGGTCCAGCGATGCAGCGGACAGACGATGTTGGTGGCACGGCCACGACCGTTGAGCATCTTGGCCTGGCGATGCCGGCAGACGTTCGATAACAGTTCAATCCCGTGCGCATTACGCACCAGCATGCGACCTTCGTTTTCCCACGGCAGCGTCGAAAAGTCGCCGGCCTCGGGCACCATTAACTGATGGCCGACATAACGTGGTCCCTGACGGAACAGTTGCTCGATTTCCTGCTGGTATAACTTTGCGTCGAAGTAGACGTTGACCGGAAGCTGTGCGCTGGAGCGCGCCAGTTTGGCATTGGTAGCCAGATCGGACATCCCCACCCCCAAATTAATTTTCACCAACCTAAGAGAGAAAGAACCCGCAAAAACCTGTGTTCAAATAATATGAAAAAGGGAATTCTTGGACAGAACCGGCGATTATACCTGAGCCGGTCGCGATGGCGTTGACGGCTTTTTTGCAAAGCAAAATGGCAGCGCGACCCTGTTGCCGGGATCTTTTCGGCTTCATCGTGGGGATTGCTCTAAAATGACGAGCTCTCCATCACACGTGCCCGCCATGTCAAAAAAACTTCCTGCTGCAGACACTCCCGCCTCTTTTGAAGACGCGATGGCGGAACTCGCCCGGCTGGTGGCGCAAATGGAAGCCGGCGAGTTGCCGCTGGAAGCGTCGGTGGCGGCTTACAAGCGCGGCTCCGAGCTGGTCAAGTTCTGCGCGGTCCAGCTCGACAAGGTCGACAGCCAGGTCAAGGTGCTCGAAGGCGAGATGCTCAAACCACTTGATGGCGTTGCCGGCGAGGCCGGCGAATGACGGGTTTCGAGGACTGGATGCGCACGACCCAGGCCGACGCCGAAGGCGCGCTGGATCGCTACTTGCCCGATGCCGGTCAGTTGCCGCTGCAGTTACATGCAGCGATGCGCTATGCGGTGCTCGGTGGTGGCAAGCGCGTGCGGCCGTTGCTGGTGCAGGCGGCGGCCGAACTGTTCGATGCCGCACCGGCCAACGTCGCGCGTACTGCCTCGGCAGTAGAAATGATTCATGCGTATTCGCTGGTGCATGACGACATGCCGTGCATGGACGATGACGCGCTGCGCCGTGGCAAGCCGACCGTGCATGTCGCCTACGATGAAGCGACCGCGCTGCTGGTCGGAGATGCCTTGCAGGCGCAGGCGTTCCTGGTGCTGGCGCAGATGGAAATTGCGCCGGAGCGCGCGGTGGCCATGCTGCGTTTGCTGGCCGAAGCGGCCGGTTCGACCGGCATGTGCGGCGGCCAGGCGATTGACCTTGCCAGTGTCGGCATCAACCTGACGCTGGCCGAGCTCGAACAGATGCATCGTCTGAAAACCGGCGCGTTGTTGCGCGCCTCGGTGCTGCTGGGTGCCTGGTGCGGCACGACGCCGGACGCCGCTGCCACGGCTGCGCTGGAAGCCTATGCCGCAGCCATTGGCCTGGCGTTTCAGGTGATCGACGACGTGCTCGACGCGACCGCCGATTCGGCCACGCTGGGCAAGACTGCCGGCAAGGATGCAGCCGACCACAAGCCCACCTATGTATCGATCCTGGGCCTGGAGCCCTCGCGTGCACTGGCAGAAAAATTACGTAGCGACGCGCATCGTGCCGTCCTGCCATTCGGAGACAAAGCACGACATTTGCGCGACCTCGCGGACCTGATCGTGCAGCGGAAAGCCTAGTGATGGAATACCTCAAAACAATTAACCAGCCTGCGGACCTGCGCCGCTTGCCACGCAACCAGCTGCGCAAGGTGGCCGATGAGTTGCGCGCGTTCGTCATCGATTCGGTCTCGAAAACCGGCGGTCACCTGTCGTCCAACCTCGGCACGGTCGAGCTGACGATTGCGCTGCATTACGTCTTCAACACGCCGGAAGACCGGCTGGTCTGGGACGTCGGCCATCAGACGTATCCGCACAAGATCCTCACCGGCCGGCGTGACCAGATGCACACGCTGCGTCAGCGCGACGGCATTTCGGGTTTTCCGCGTCGCGCCGAAAGCGAATACGACACCTTCGGCACGGCCCATTCGTCGACCTCGATTTCGGCTGCACTCGGGATGGCACTGGCGGCGCGCACCAAGGGCGAGAGCCGTCATGCAGTCGCCATCATCGGCGATGGCGCGATGACGGCCGGCATGGTGTTCGAGGCGATGAACAATGCCGGTGTCTACGATGACATCAACTTGCTGGTGATCCTCAACGACAATGACATGTCGATCTCGCCACCAGTGGGCGCACTGAACCAGTACCTGGCGCGTCTGATGTCGGGCAAGTTCTACGCCGCCGCCAAGAATGTCGGCAAGTCGGTGCTGCCCGCACCGATGCGGGAACTGGCCAAGCGCATCGAGGAACACGCCAAAGGCATGATCGTGCCGGCCACGATGTTCGAGGAATTCGGTTTCAATTACATCGGCCCGATTGATGGCCATGACCTCGATGCGCTGATCCCGACGCTGCAAAACCTCAAGAACCTGAAGGGCCCGCAATTCCTGCACGTCGTCACCAAGAAAGGCCAGGGTTACAAACTGGCCGAAGCTGACCCGGTGCTCTATCACGGACCCGGCAAATTCAATCCGGAAGTCGGCATCAAGCCGGCCACCGTGCCGGGCAAAAAAACCTACACGCAAGTCTTCGGCGACTGGTTGTGCGACATGGCGGAGCAGGACAAGCGCCTGATCGGCATCACGCCGGCAATGCGCGAAGGCTCGGGCATGGTGCGTTTCGAGCAGCTCTATCCGGCACGCTATTTCGATGTCGGCATCGCCGAGCAGCATGCGGTGACGTTTGCCGCCGGAATGGCCACCGAGGGACTCAAACCGGTGCTGGCGATTTACTCGACCTTCCTGCAGCGCGGCTATGACCAGCTGATCCATGATGTCGCGTTGCAAAACCTTGATGTGACGTTTGCGCTGGATCGCGCTGGTCTGGTCGGTGCCGATGGCGCGACCCATGCCGGCAATTACGACATGGCGTTCCTGCGCTGCATTCCGAACATGGTGGTGATGGCTGCTTCCGATGAAAACGAATGCCGCCAGATGCTGACCACCGCCTATCACTATCCCGGTCCGGCAGCGGTACGTTATCCGCGCGGCGCGGGTCCCGGCACGACCATTGCCGCGCCGCTGACCGCGCTGCCGATGGGCAAGGCCCAAGTGCGCCGGCAAGGCGAGCGCATTGCGATCCTGGCGTTTGGCACGATGGTGGCGCCGAGCTTGCAGGCCGGCGAAAGCCTCAATGCGACCGTGGTCAACATGCGCTTCGTCAAGCCGCTCGATGTCGAACTGGTCAAGGAACTGGCATTGACGCACGACGCCATCGTGACCGTCGAAGAGGGTGCGCTGATGGGCGGAGCCGGTTCAGCAGTGGCCGAGGCACTGGCTGCAGCCGGCATGGTCCGGCCCATCCTGCATCTGGGATTGCCCGACGAGTTCATCGATCATGGCGATGTCGCACAATTGCTGGCCGGGGTCGGCCTCGATGCAGACGGCATCATCAATTCGGTGCGACAACGGTTCGGCTGAACTGCAGGCAAACCACGACCCGCAGACGCCGTATTACGGCTTACAGATCGCGCTGGCGGTCTTTTTGCCACAGCACGTCGCTGCCGCCGCCGAACCTGTTCAATACGCGCGAGAGCACGAACAGCAAATCGGAGAGCCGGTTCATGTACTGACGCGGTGCCTCATTGAGGGTTTCGACCTTCCCGAGACTGACAATGTTGCGCTCGGCGCGGCGGCAGACGGTGCGGCAGACATGGGCAATCGCTGCGCCGCGTGAACCGGCTGGCAGGATGAAATCCTTCAGCGCAGGCAGGTCGGCATTGTATTTTTCCAGCAGCGCATCGAGACGCAGCACTTGCGCATCAGTGACCATCGTGTAGCCGGGGATGCACAGCTCGCCGCCCATGTCGAACAGGTCGTGCTGGATAGAGACCAGTTCTTCGCGCAGGGCCGGCGGCAGTTCTTCGCACAGCAGCATGCCGATGTGCGAATTGAGTTCATCGACATCGCCCATCGCATGGACCCGTAGTGCATCCTTGTCGATACGGCTGCCATCGCCCAGTCCGGTGGTGCCCTTGTCGCCGGTGCGGGTTGCTATTTTTGAGAGTCGGTTGCCCATGAGAGTGATCGCCAGTGAGTTTCAAAGAGGGTCCGAGGATACGTCAAAAGCTCCGGGCTTGCCACGCGTGCAGGGTAAAATCCACTGACTTGAAGGAGTCCCGCCATGAACCACCTCGTCCACCACGCCGCGCTCAGGAAGCCACTGCCGCCCGCCTTGCTCGCACAGTTACAGGCATTGCTCGGCGAACGCCTGTCGACCACGCAGGCGATGCGCGAACATCATGGCCGCGACGAGTCGTCGTATGCGCCGATGCTGCCGGACGCCGTCGCGTTTGCCCACTCGACCGATGAAGTCGCCGCCATCGTCAGCGCCTGCTGCACGCATGGCGTGCCGGTGATCCCGTTCGGTTCCGGCACGTCGCTCGAAGGCCATGTGCTGGCACTGCAGGGCGGCATCTCGATTGATCTTTCGCAATTCAATAGCGTCATCGCGATCCATGCCGAAGACCTGACTGCCACCGTGCAGGCGGGTGTCACGCGCAAAGCGCTCAATGTCGCGCTCAAGGACACCGGCCTGTTCTTCCCGATCGACCCCGGTGCCGACGCGTCGCTAGGCGGCATGGCCGCTACCCGCGCCTCCGGCACCAACGCCGTGCGCTACGGCACGATGCGCGAAAACACGCTGGCGCTGACCGTGGTCACGGCCGACGGTCGCGTCATCCGCACCGGCACCCGCGCCCGCAAATCCTCGGCCGGTTACGACCTGACCCGGTTGTATGTTGGCAGCGAAGGCACGCTCGGCATCATCACCGAAGTCACGGTACGGCTGTATCCGCAACCGGAAGCGATCTCGGCGGCGGTCTGTTCGTTTGCCAGCGCCGGCGACGCCGTCAATGCCGTGATCGAACTGATCCAGTTTGGCGTGCCGGTGGCGCGGGTAGAATTCCTCGACGAAAACGGCGTGCGTGCGATCAATGCACATGACCACCTCGGCTTGCCGGAGCAACCGCTGCTGCTGTTCGAATTCCACGGCAGCACGGCGGCGGTGGCCGAACAGGCGCAACAGGTGCGCGATATCGTCGCCACGCACAACGCCACGGGTTTTGATTGGGCGACCCGTCCGGAAGAGCGCAGCCGGCTGTGGGCGGCGCGGCACAATGCCTATTTTGCGTTGCTGCAGTTGCGGCCCGGCTGCACGGCGATCTCGACCGATTGCTGCGTGCCGATTTCGCGGCTGGCCGAATGCATCCTCGATACCAAGGCCGATTGCGAGCAGCACCAGATGGTGTACTCGATCATCGGCCATGTCGGTGATGGCAATTTCCATGTGCTGATGATGGTCAACCCGGAGGATGAGGCCGATATCGCCCGCGCCGAAGCGATCAATGCGCGCATGGTCACGCGGGCGCTGGCAATGGACGGCACTTGCACCGGCGAGCATGGTGTCGGCTTGCACAAGATGGACTTTCTGATCGAGGAGCATGGTGTCGACGCAATCGACACCATGCGCGCGATCAAGCATGCGCTTGATCCGAAGAACATCATGAATCCCGGCAAGATCATCCGTTGGTAATACCCATGTATTCCTTGCTCCGGCACCCTCTTCCTTCCCAAGAAAAGTAATGGCCTCACGACTTCCTCCTGTTCATGCGTTGTCGGCGTTCGAAGCCGCCGCCCGTTTTCTTTCTTTCGCACTCGCTGCCGAGGAACTCTGCATCACGCCGTCGGCGTTGTCGCACCGGATCCGGCTGCTGGAGGAATTTGTCGGCGAACGCTTGTTCATTCGCGATAGCCGCAGCGTCGCGCTGTCGGACTTCGGCCGGCGTTATCTTGGCGTAGTGCGCTCGGCGTTGCAGGCGCTCAATGATTTTCCGATGCCGCATCGTGGCGTAGCCGCCCAGCCGCGTCTGAAAATTACGGTGCCGCCGACCTTCGCACGCTACCTGCTGGTGCCGCAGCTGGCGCATTTCACGCGCTTGCATCCGCACATCGCCGTCGAGCTGTTCCTGTCGGTGCCACTGTATGACCTCAGTCTGTCCGAAAGTGATGTCGAGATCCGCTTCGGAGCCGGCAAGTACACCAATATCGTCACGCGCAAGCTGTTCGAGGAGCCGGCCTTTGCGGTGGCCAGTCCGGCGTATCTGGCCAGCCTCGGCGGCATCGCCACGCCGGCCGACCTGAAAAAAGCCAACCTGCTGCGCTCGGCGCTGGAGCCGTGGCAGCCGTGGTTCGACGCCGCCGGTCTGGATTGGCCGGAGCCTAGCACCGGCTTGCGCGTTGATGACCTCGGTTTGCTGCTCGAATCGATCAAGCATGGCCACGGCATTGGCCTGACGCGCCAGCATTTTGCGGCCGACATGATTGCCACGGGCGAGGTGGTGCGCCTGTTCGACATCGAGTTGCGCACGCCGCCCCATGCCTATTATTGCGTGTACGAAAAGTCGGTCATCGAGCGACCGGAGGTGGCACTGTTTGTCGACTGGCTGCTGACAGCCTTTGTGTAATGTTGGTCAGCAAAAAGTGCTCGCGGGTAGCGGAAACTACTTCCTGCCTATCCTCAACCAAGAGGCCGGAAACAGTTTATGCTTCGTCCCTGATTTCGGCGTAAGCATCCTGACGCTGGCCGAACACCGCACCACCAGTACCCTGGCTTTTACCCTGTTTTTACCTGAGTTTTGACCCTATTCTTTATCCTGACCATCCTGTTCCCGAGCGGAACGGACACTTGTTCTATACCAAGGAAACAACCATGAACGCTCCCGTCAATTCATCCGCCTTTGCTGCCACGATGGCACCGCAAGAGATTTCGACCGATACCATGCTCGAAAAATACGCCAAGGGCGACGAGCGCACGCTCGACGACCTGCGCCTGCGTGTCGCCAAGGGAATCGCCGAACCGGAAACCAATGCCAAGAACCGCAAGGCATGGACCGCCAAATTCCTGTGGGCCCAGCAAAACGGCTGGGTGCCGGCTGGCCGGATCAATTCCGCCGCCGGTTTGCCACTCAAGGCAACGCTGATGAACTGCTTCGTGCAGCCGGTCGGTGACTCGGTCACCGGTTTCAGCGACGGCAAGCCAGGCATCTACACCGCCATCGCCCAGGCCGCCGAAACCATGCGCCGTGGTGGCGGGGTCGGTTACAACTTCTCCGAAATCCGTCCTGAAGGTGCGTTGGTCAAGGGCACCAATTCGCGTGCCTCCGGCCCGATCTCGTACATGCGTGTATTCGACAGTTCATGCTCGACGGTCGAGTCGGCCGGTGCCCGTCGCGGTGCCCAGATGGGTGTACTCAATTGCGATCACCCGGATGTGCTCAGCTTCATCACCGCCAAGCGCGATGGCAGCCTGTCGAATTTCAACCTGTCGGTCGGCGTGACCGACGCGTTCATGCAAGCCGTCGCCAGCAACGGCACGATCCAGCTGATCCACAAGGCCGTACCGGGCAATGAACTGATGCAGGCTGGCGCGTTCCAGCGCGACGATGGCATGTGGGTCTACCGCGAAATCGCCGCACAGGAAATCTGGGGCCTGATGATGCAGTCGACCTACGACTTTGCCGAACCGGGCATCCTGTACATCGACCGCATGAATCAGGAAAACAACCTGTACTACTGCGAAAAAATCGAAGCCACCAACCCGTGCGCCGAGCAACCGCTGCCGGACTACGGTTGTTGCGACCTCGGTTCGGTCAACCTGACGTTGTGTGTCGCTGATCCTTTCAGCGAGCGCGCCAGCTTCGACTACGCCAAGTTCAGCCAGCTGGTGCAGACCGGCATCCGCTTCCTCGACAACGTGCTGGATGCCTCGCAATGGCCGCTGGAAGAGCAGCGCCTCGAAGCGATGAACAAGCGCCGTATCGGCCTGGGTTTCCTCGGTCTGGGCAGCGCGATGGTGATGCTGGGCATTCGCTATGACACCGATGC
>CANFED010000094.1 GCA_947445995.1 Oxalobacteraceae bacterium
CCGGCAAGCGACCGCTGTCGAGGATGCGGGCGAAGACGGTGCCGGTCAGTTCGGCATTGCCGGAAGCAGCAGCAGCAGCACCGCGGGTGCGATCAACCGAGTAGATTTCGAATGGTGTGCGATCGGGCAGGGCGTCGATGCTGTCGAGTGTGGCGAAGGCTTCGGCGTATTGCTTGGCCTGAATCATGGCCTGGGCTTCCTGCAGCGGCTTACCGACAACGGCGCGTACTGTTTCAGCGGCCGCCGCAGCTGGAGCTGGAGCGGGCGTTTGCGCATGGAGCGCCGGAACGCTGGTGGCGAAGACCACTGCCAGCAGCGCTGACAGCAAATGGGAACGTGATTTCATGACGGGGTTTCCTGACGCGGTTTCCTGAATTGGAAACGGCGCTCGCAGTGCATGTGAACATGCCCCGCGAACGCCGTAGTGAGTTGCCTTGAATTACTTCGCGGTGGTGACCCGATTTTGCAGGAAGGTCGTCAGCAGCGGTACCGGACGTCCGGTGGCACCTTTGGCGGCACCGCTTTTCCAGGCGGTGCCGGCGATGTCGAGGTGGGCCCACGTGTATTGCTTCGTGAAGCGCTCGAGGAAGGCGGCGGCGGTGATGCTGCCACCACCCGGTGTACCGATGTTGGCCATGTCGGCGAAGTTGGACTTTAACTGTTCGTTGTAGGCTTCTTCGATCGGCATGCGCCAGGCGGTGTCGCCCGCGGTCTTGCCAGCGGCCAGCAATTCGTCGGCGAGGCCGTCATGGGCTTCGTCGTGACGGGTGAACAGGCCGGTGTTGTGGCTGCCCAGTGCGACCACGCAGGCACCGGTCAGCGTGGCGATGTCGACCACGGCGGACGGCTTGAAACGCTCGACATAAGTCAGCGCATCGCACAGTACCAGCCGGCCTTCGGCGTCAGTGTTGAGGACTTCGATGGTCTGGCCGGACATCGAGGTGACGATGTCGCCCGGACGGGTCGCGCTGCCCGATGGCATGTTCTCGCAGGTCGCGATGACGCCGATGACGTTGAGCTTGAGTTTGAGTTCGGCGATCGCACGGAAGGTGCCGAGCACGGTGGCTGCGCCACACATGTCGTACTTCATTTCATCCATGTTGGCACCCGGCTTGAGCGAGATGCCGCCCGAATCGAACGTGATGCCTTTGCCGACCAGCACTACCGGCGCGTCTTTTGCCTTGCCGCCCATGTGCTTGAGGACGATGAATTTCGGTGGCTCGATGCTGCCATTGGTGACCGACAGGAAGCTGCCCATCTTGAGTGCTTCGAGCTGCTTGCGGTCCAGCACTTCGATGCCTAGCTTGAAGTCCTTGGCCATCTTGCGCGCGATCTCGGACAGATAGGTCGGGGTGCAGATGTTCGGTGGCAGGTTGCCGAGGTCCTTGGTCAGGTTCATGCCGTGTGCCAGCGCGACGCTGCTGACGATGCTGGCCTTGGCCGCCTCGGCATCTTCGGCGCTGACGGCGAAGATGACTTTCTTGACGCTCTCGGGCAGCGGGTCTTTCTTGCTTTTCATTTCATCGAAACGGTAGGCATTGCTCTCGATGGCGATGACGGCGCAGTTGATGGCCCAGGCGGTGGTGCTGTCCTTGACGTCGTCCAGTGGCAAGGCGATGACGGCATCGCTGGCACCAATCGCCGCGAAGACGCTGGCGACGGCGCGCAATGCGCTGCCAAAATCTTTTTGCGATAACGGGTTGGTCTTGCCCAGTCCGACCAGCAGTACGCGCTCGGCCTGAACGCCGGTGACACTGCGCAGTAGCAGCGTGCTGCCGGCCTTGCCGGTGATGTCGCCGGATTTAACGGCGGCGGCAAGTGCGCCACTGGTGTCGAGTGCTTTGGCGGCGCTGGATAATTGTTTGCCTTCGAAGACACCAACGGCGATACAACCGGCCTTGATATTGGCCAACGTGGTTTTGGCGTCAAAAGTTTTTATGCTAAAGTCCATCGATTCTCTCCCAATTTGCGTAAGCGATTATAGCCTCCAGATGATTTTCCAGCGCGCGCTCCGACGCGAATTGATCAGCACAGCCGGCGCGGTCTTCACTACCCTTTTTTCGATCACCATCACTGTGATGCTGATCAAGATCCTTGGCCAGGCAGCCGGGGGTAAAGTCGCCTCCGAAGATGTGCTCGCCCTGATCGGTTTTTCGGCGCTGAACTACATGCCGATCATTCTGATCCTGACCTCGTTCATTTCGGTGTTGCTGGTGGTGACCCGCAGCTATCAGGACTCCGAAATGGTGGTCTGGTTTGCCTCCGGATTGAGCCTGACGCGCTGGATTCCGACCGTCCTCACGTGCGGCTTGCCGGTCGTGCTGGTCATTGCATTGCTGAGCTTTTATGCGACGCCGTGGGCCAATCGCTCGAGTGCCGAATTCCGCGATCGCTTCGAAAAACGCGCCGACATCGCCAAGGTCGCTCCCGGCAAGTTCCAGGAATCGGCCTCGTCAAATCGGGTGTTCTTTGTCGAGGGCGTGACTGGTGATGCGATGCGGGTGCGTAATGTGTTCGTCAACACGGTCCGTGATGGCAAGAACAGCATCGTCGTCTCGAAGGAAGGGCGTATCGAAATCGATGCTCATGGCGATAAATTCCTCGTGCTGTCGAAAGGCCGCCGCTATGAGGGCACGCTCGATGAAAACGACTTTCAGTTGATGGAGTTCGAAAGCTATGGTGTGCTCATCTCCAGCACCATGCCGTCAGTGATGGCTGACCTGTCGTCGCGCTCGTTGAGCACGGCGGCCTTGCTGGCCTTTCCGGACGGGTTCAATCAGGGCGAGCTGTTATGGCGTTTGTCGTTGCCGCTGATGTGTCTGTTCCTGATGCTACTGGCGATCCCGCTCGGCTTTGTCAATCCGCGCGGCGGGCGCTCTGCCAACCTGATCATCGCGTTGCTGCTGTTTGTTTTTTACAGCAACATGATCAGCCTGATGCAGGCGGCGGTGGCGCAGAACCGGTTGTCGATCTGGCTGGCCTGGTGGCCGGTGCATCTGCTGGCAATCGCGATCATCGCGCTGCTGTTTTCGTGGCGTCTGAAAATGAATAGTGCGTATCACCCGCTGTTCTGGCTGGCCAAAACCAGACGCCGGTATTTCGGCAAACGGAGTGCGACATGACGGTCTTGCAAAAGTACTTTGGCAGGGAAATTTTGCGCGCCGTACTATTCGTGCTCATTGCATTTCTGGCCTTGTTCGCCTTCTTTGACCTGATTAACGAGTTGCCATCGGTCGGACGCGGCGGCTACAAAATTCAGCATGCCTTTATGTACATCGCGCTTGGCCTGCCCGGTTACACCTATGAGCTGATGCCGATCGCGGCATTGATCGGCAGCATCTACGTGTTGGCCCAAATGGCCGCCAATTCCGAATTCACCATCATGCGGGTGTCGGGCTTGTCGACCATGCAGGCCGGCTTGATGCTGGCCCGGATCGGGCTGGTGTTCATGCTGATCACCTTCGTGTTCGGCGAGGTGGTCTCGCCGCTGACGGCCGAGCGCGCCGAACGGCTCAAGCAGCAGGCGCAAGGCACGAGCTCGAAGGAATTTCGTTCCGGCTTGTGGACCAAGGACCAGATCCGCGATGGCAGTGGTGGCGTGATCGGTTCGCGCTTCGTCAATGTCGGCGAATTGCTGCCCAATGGTCAGCTCAAGAACGTCAAGCTCTACGAGCTCGATGATCAATTGCGTCTGACCTCGATGGTGACGGCGAGTACGGCGATCTTTCAGGGCGACCGGCGCTGGCTGCTCACTGAGGTAGCGACGACCCGCTTTGCACTCAGCGTATTTAATCTTGCGGTGCTGCCGGATGCCACCTCCGGTATCGCGACGGTCAAGGCACCTAGCCGCGAACTGATCTCGGACATCACGCCGGACATCCTGTCGGTCACGTTCGCCGATCCGGACCGGATGTCGGCTTTTGACCTCGCCACCTACACCCGCCACCTCCTTGAAAACAAGCAGGTGACTGAACGCTACGACATCGCTTTCTGGAAAAAAATCATCTATCCATTCGCCGTCTTCGTGATGATGGCGCTGGCCTTGCCGTTTGCCTACCTGCATGCGCGCAGCGGTGGTGTCAGCCTGAAGATTTTTATCGGCATCATGATTGGTGTCAGCTTCAAATTGATCAACAGCCTGTTTTCTCATATCGGCCTGCTCAACACCTGGCCGCCGCTGGCCACGGCAATCGCCCCCAGCCTGCTGTTTCTGGCCGGTGCGATTGGTGCGTTGTGGTGGGTCGAACGACATTAACGTTCTTTAACTATTCGCCGACACCATGACTCAGAAAGCCTTGATCCTGTTTGCCCACGGTGCCCGCGCTGCCGGCTGGGCCGCGCCCTTCGAACGCCTGCAGCACATCACCAGCGCGCAGTTGCCCGAGGTGGCGGTGCGCCTGGCGTTCCTTGAACTGATGACCCCGCAATTGCCCGAGACCGTGGCGGCACTGGCGGCCGACGGACGCAGTGACATCACGATCGTGCCGGTCTTTCTGGGACAGGGCAGTCACTTGCTGCGCGACTTGCCACTGATCGTCGAGGAGTTGCGTTCCAGCCATCCGCAACTGCACATTCGTGTTGCCGCAGCGGCCGGCGAAGACCCGGATGTGCTCGGAGCCATCGCGCGTTATTGCATTGTCAGCATGGAGTAGGAGCCCGCCGTGCTCCTGGCGCATTGCGCTGTGACCGCGACGGCCTGCGTTATCGTCCTTTCAATGCAGGCCGAGCGCGGGTTGGTCCGTGTCATCATCCCTGCGCATCAACGCCGGGGCACCGGCATCGAGCCAGCCATGCAGCGCTTGCGCCCGCTCATTGAAACAGGCGAACCAGTAGCCCAGCATCGCGGCACTGGCTTCGCCGGGCACCATGCGTGACCAGATCATCACGTTTCCCGGTGCTTCGGGCAGCAAGCCGACGCTGATGATGGGCAAGTCTTCCTGATATTGATTTTCTGCCAGCAATGTCGACAGCGTTGCCAGCGATGGCTCGACCAGGACGCCTGGGTAACACTGCATGGTCAGACAATGCGTGTCGGTCTCGGTGAGTTCGATATCAATTTCGCCGACGGATAACGTGCAAATCATGCCGGAGGGTGTGATCAGTGGTGTGTGTTCCAGGCCCAGTTGGCTCAGGAGCAAAGTGATGATGCGAGGGGATATTGACTGGATCATCATGGCAGTCTCTCTGGAGTGAAGTCTAACTATAGGTTTGTCTAAGTAGAGGCTTGGTTCCTTGTTGTTGCAATTGTTGTCCTGCCTTCAGGACGGATTCAGCACGCAGGCCAGTACCAGCGGTTCCGGCTTGCCGATGCCATAGCCCTGCGCGTAATCGATACCCATCTCGCGCAAGCACCCTAGTATTGCATCGTTTTCAACAAATTCGGCAATTGTCTGCTTGCCCATGACATGACCAATGTTGTTTATTGCATCCACCATGGCGCGGTCAGTGGGGTCGGTCAGCATGTCCTTGACGAAGCTGCCGTCGATCTTCAGGTAATCGACCGGCAAGTGCTTGAGGTAACTGAACGAGGACATGCCGGTACCGAAATCGTCGAGGGCAAAACTGCAGCCGAGGTCACGCAAGCGGGTGATCAGCGCGGCCGCCTTGGACAGGCTGGCAATCGCGGCGGTTTCGGTGATCTCGAAGCACAGCATCGACCACGCCACCTGATGCAGGCGCTGCTGCTCCAGCAGATATTCAAAAAAATGATCATCGTCGATCGATCCGCCGGAGAGGTTGATCGCACAGGTGCGGATGCCGATATCAGGCTGGCCAAGGTATTCGAAGGTGTGGCGAATGACCCAGCGATCAATCTGGGTCATCAGGCCGTAGCGTTCGGCTGCCGGGATGAAGGCCATCGGTGCGATGGGCAAGTCATCGTCACCGAGCATGCGCAGCAGGATCTCGACATGCTTTTGGTCGGCACCGGCACCTGGATCGGCACCGTCGCGCAACGACACGATCGCCTGGGCATACAGGCAGAAACGGTCGCGCTCCAGCGCATCCTTGATGCGTGCCACCCAGGTCATTTCATGATGGCGCACGGTCAGTTCGATATCGTCGGCACGATACACATGGACCCGGTTGCGGCCCTTTTCCTTGGCCATGTAGCAGGCCGCGTCGGCGGCCTTCATGACTTCCTTGAGCGTACTCCGGTCGTGCGTGATCGCGACCATGCCGACGCTGACGCCAACGGCAAAATGCTGTCCGCCCCAGGCAAAGCGGATGCTGGCGACGCTTTCGCGTAATTGCTCGGCAATCCGGATCGCATCGATGTCGCCGCAGTCCATCAGAACGATGCCGAATTCGTCGCCGCCCAGTCGTGCCAGCAGGTCGCCTTCGCGCACGTTCTGTTGCAGGATCATGCTGATCTGGCTGATCAGTTCGTCGCCGGCGGCGTGGCCGCAGGTATCGTTGACGACCTTGAACTGATCGAGGTCGAGGTAGAGCACCGCGAATTGCTGCTGCGGGACGGCATGGCGGATTAGCGCATTGAGTTGTGACTCGAAGGCGCGCCGGTTGAGTACGCCGGTCAGGGCGTCGTGGGTGGCTTGATAGGTCAGTTCGGCGGCATGCTGGCGTCCTTCGCTGACATCGTGCAGTACGACGACGGCACCGATGATGGTGCCGGAAAAATTGCGGATCGGTGCGACCGAGTGATCGATCGGGATGATGCGCCCGTCCAGTGCGTGCAGTAGCAGCGTGTCTTCGAGTGCCGGAGCATCGATGCCATCGATGGAGGGACCGACCAGATCGTCGATTTGCTGGCCGCTGGTTTCACTGAAGATGGTGCAGGCGAGTGCCAGCGGGCGATTGCGTAGCGAGGCGATCGTGCGCCCCAGCAGCGCTTCGGCAACCCGGTTGCAGTAGGTAATGTTGCCGGCGATATCGGTGGTAATGACCGCGTCGGCGATGGCAGCCAGCGCCACCTGAGCCAGTTCTTTTTCGCTGAACGCCAGCGCCTCTGCCGCCTTGAGGTCGCTGATATCGGTCAGGGTGCCGACCATGCGCACCGGCGTGCCACTGTCATCACGCACGACCTGCCCGCGCGAGCGACACCACAGGTAACTGTCATCGCCGGTTCTCAGGCGGAACGCGACGTCATAACGTGCCGACACCCCCATGTGCAATGCGACCGCTTCCTGACAGGCGGCACGGTCCTCCGGGTGCATCAGTTCCACGAAGGCCGACGGTGCGTTGTCGAGCATGCCCTCCTTGTAACCCAGCATGTCACTGATCCACGGCGAGTAATACACGAGATCGGAACGGAGGTCCCAGTCCCACAGACCGGCACCGCTGCCGATGAATCCCAGCGTCAGGCGTTCCTCGCTCTTGCGTAACTGCGATTCGAGGCGGGCACCTCTGGCACCGACCAGTCGCACCAGGAAAAGGCTGGTGCCGATGAGCAGCAAGGCGATGCTGCTGAAGCCAACAATGAGCAGATTGCGGATCAGTCGCGAGGCGTCGCTCAGCACACTTGAAAAGTTGGCTTCGAGTGGCGTCAGGACATCGTTGATACGGTTGATCCCGGTCATTACATCGCTGCCGGGAAGACGTTGCGGGGTGCTGGTATAGCCCGCATGCAGCGCACTGCCGATGGCGCGCAACCTGGCCATTTCGAGGTCGGCCAGCTCCCATTGACGGATCGAACGCGCGATGTCGGGCTGCCACTTGAAGTAGCGATACATCGTCAGCATGCCGTCGACATCCTTCGGATCGACGCCACCATCGATATAGCCCTGGCGTGCGATCGCCATGTCCGGTGCGGGCTTGTTCATTTCGAGGCGGGTGCGCTGGTATCCGGCCGGTATGCGCACGTGCGCGAGAAACTGCTCGTAGTTGGTTTCCTGCCCCCGTTCGGCGTAACGGATGAGCTGGTAAATCGATTCTTTCTGCGCCTTGGACCAGCGACTTTCTGCGTGCGTGCACGCCTGCAGTACTGACATCACACTGATACTGACGATGGTCAGCGTGACCAGTGTCATGCCGACAGCGATCAGCAGCGTCATAAAAAGTGAGGTGCGTTTGATCACGATGAGTCCCTCTGTGCAGGCGGCCGACGTGGAACGCTGGAAACTTTTTGAAGCGATGATTATTACACCGGACGGTGGTTACTGACGGATAGGAACGAAATATATCCGGCAGAACCAAGTGTTAAATATGCCAGCACTACCGGCGGTATTTTCTCAAGGAAAAGACGTTCGCGGTGCCGGTAACGCGAGTCCGATCAGCACCGGATCATGGTCCGATGCCCGCCACGGCGTCGCGGCATAGCGGTCATCGGGTTTTGAGTCGGTCTGGTAATCGAACACGGCAGGCTCGTCGGCGTTGCTATGCCAGATCGTCACGCCGCTGATGTACGGGGCCAGCGAACTGCTGGCGAAGCCATGATCGAGCGCGCCGGCCTGACCGTTAAATACATACGAATAGCGCTCGGTGGGCGGCAGTCGACGCAGCTGATCGAGATAGCCGGCGGCTTCGAGCGTGCGGACCGGGTCTTCGTCGAGGTAAGCATTGAAGTCGCCCAGCATCAGCACGTCGCTGTCGCCGGAGCGAGCCACCAGTGTGCCGACCCACTGCGCCAGCGCGCTGGCCTGGCGCGTGCGCGCCGCATTCCAGCAACCCTGGCCGCGATCGCGCTCGGCGCTGCGCGAGTCGGACGGACAACTGCTCTTGCTCTTGAGATGGCTGACCACCATCCAGAAAGTGGCGTTGTTATCGCGTGCCACAAAATGCTGTGCCAGCGGCGGGCGCAGTCCGCCATCGATCAGGAAGCCGCGTGTGGGCGGCAGGACATGGCTGCCGAGCGGGGCAACGCGCGCCGGTTTGTAGATCAGCGCAACCTTGATCGCATCGCTGCCGGGTGTGCCGCTGTCGATGGCGACGTAGGTGTCGCGACCCAGCTGCGCGTTGATCGCGTCGACCAGGTCGGTGAGTGTGGCCGGATTGTTTTCGATTTCCATCAGTCCCAGGACGTCGGCATCGAGCGCAGCAATCGCGGTGACGAGCTTGTTACGCTGGCGTTCAAGTTCGGGACTGGTCTTGGCACCGCGCACGCCCAGCGTGGTGAAGTAATTAAGCACGTTCATGCTGGCCACGCGCAGCGTGCCGCCGACTGCGTCGGGTTGCTGCGGACGCGGGTTGGCTTGCGCAAAGACCACCGCTTCGGTCGGCTCGATGCGCCAGCCGCTGGTGCTCCATGTCAGGATGCCTTGCAAGCCGCTGACGGTGTCGCCACTGCGGCGTGTGCCGCTGCTATCGGGGGCCGACAGATACGGAATCGGTGACGGCGAGACCACATTGGCACCATCGTCGAGCAGGATGTGCGAGCGTGCATTGAGAGCGCTGACAGCCGCGCCATCGCGCTGGTCGGGATCATTGTTGGGTTGCCACAGACGTCCGTTGGCCGAGAGCAGGAGTTCGCCGTGGCGGCCGAGGTCGTGGTTGTCTGTGACGGTCAGGGTTTGCGGTAGCTGGACCAGCATGCCTTCGAGCGCTTCGAAGTCCTTGTTGCTGTCGACCGGCAGGCGCAGCACATGGGCCGTGATCTGCGGGCCGCTGCCGCACACTGAAATCGTGCTGACCGCGCTGAGACGGGTCAGCCGGTCCGGGTCGGCACTGCTGCTTTTGTATTCCTCGATGGTGCCACTGACCTGCACGTACTGGCCGCGTGCGACGTGGCGCGCACCTGACGGCAAATAGACAAAGATGCCCTCGGAGGTGCTGGCCTTGCTATCGGGTTCGGCTTGCTGGAGAAAGAAGCCGTGTAACTGGCGGGTCTGCTGGAAGTCACCGGTGACGACGCCGCGCAGCGTCATCAGTTGGCCGACTCTCGGGCTCAGGCGAGCGCTACCCTGAACCGACGTGATGTTGCGTAGCGGATTGGGTGCAGCGGGGCAGGGCGGCGCGCCGGCAACTGTGCGGATGGCGCTAGTGAGCGTGAGCGGCGCGGCCTGGCCAGTGTCGCCGGTGCCGCCGCAGCCGGTCAGCAGCAAGGCGGTGCAAAGCATGGTGCGGCAGGAAAAAAAACTCACGGCATCTCCCAGGTGTGATCGTCGGGCGCGCCTGACAGGCGCGCTGACGTATTACATCCCGGTACCACCCGCGACGACAACCCGGCTGGTCATCACGCTGATGTCACGACGCTGCAGCGCGACAAGCCGGTGCCGCACTGACGAGCTAGCGCAACAGATCGCGCCTTACCACCACATGCGTTGGAACACGCCGTCTTTGTCGACCAGCAAATGCTTGAGTCCGGCCAGCGCATGCAGCGCCACCAGTACGACCAGCACCCAGGCGGCGATCGAATGGATGCCAAAGAATTGTTCGGACAGGTCATGGTTGGGGCTGGCCCAGACCGGTAGCGCGATGCCGAAAAATGCCACGCCATCCTTGCTCAGCGAAGCACCGAGGAAACCGGTCACCGGCATCACGATCATGCAGGTGTACAGCAGCCAGTGGGTCAGGACCGCGAATTTCATTTTCCATTGCGGCAGGTGCGCCGGTAGCGCTTGCGGTGCATGACTGACGCGCCACAGCAGGCGCAGCACGACCAGGGTCGCAACGATCAGCCCGATCGATTTATGCAGGTTGAAATACCAGTCACTGCCTGGCGAATCCTCGATGTCCATCATGTACCAGCCCAACGCGACCATGCCGGTCAATAAAAGCGCCAGCAGCCAGTGCAGAAAAATGGCCGGCCCGCGATAGCGCCAACTGGAGTTCAGTGCGGAGTAACCGGTCGAAGCCTTGATCATGCTGAATCCTTGATGAGCGAGAGAGTGAAATTGCGAGGCGTAGTTTACCGTAAGGTTCCGGTAACGACCGCATGTTAAATATCAGCAAGGCAGGCGCGAGGGCAGGATACGTGATGGCGACGAAGTGACAGCGGAAAAGCGCCGTCAGGGTGCGTATTTTTTCAGCAAGGCAACGAAGTCATCGGTCTTGAAGGGCTTCGACAGATAGTCATCCATGCCGCTGGCGAGACATCGTTCGCGGTCACCCTGCATCGCATTGGCGGTCATGGCAATGATCACGGTCCTGGGTTGTCCCTGCTGTTCGCGGGCGCGAATCCCTGCGGTTGCTCCGATGCCATCCATCAGCGGCATCTGCAAGTCCATCAGGATGAGATCAAAGCGTCGCTGCGCGTGCAGCACCAGCGCCTCGATACCGTTGTTGGCGACCGTAACCTGGTGGCCCCATCTGGTCAGCAGCGTCACGGCCAGTTGCTGGTTCAGGATATTGTCTTCGACCAGCAGGATGGACAGTGCCGGCATGGTTCGGTCCGTCACCGCACACGGCACCGTCGTGGTATCGACAGGACGACCTGGCAATTCATCGTGCAGGGTCTGCTGTGTGCCGGCCGGCGTGGCGCTGGCCAGCACTACGCCGGGCCCGATATCGATCGGTACCGTCACGACGAAAGTGCTGCCGTGGCCGACTGTGCTGCGCAATGTGATCTCCCCTGCCATCAGCGTGACCAGCCGGCGCGTGATCGACAGGCCCAGTCCGGTGCCGCCAAAGCGACGACTGGTCGAACCATCTTCCTGTTCGAATGCGTCGAAGATCGTGTCCTGCTTGGCGGCCGGAATGCCGATGCCTGTATCGGTGACGCTGATTTCTACCACGGTGCCATGCGCGGTCTGACTGGTTAGCCGGACGCCAACCCGTATTTCGCCGGCCGGGGTGAACTTGATTGCATTGCCAATCAGGTTGGTAAGGATCTGGCGAAACCGTCCGGCGTCGCCGACCACCTCGGCTGGCATCACCGGATCGATATCGAGCAGTAGCTCCAGCTTGCCCTGTCGAGCCCGTAACGCATGGGCCCGTACGGTTTCGGTGACTAGCTGGCCGAGGTCGAAGCCGACACGGTCTAG
>CANFED010000095.1 GCA_947445995.1 Oxalobacteraceae bacterium
ATACCGAGGAAATACACGATGCTGTTTTCATCGGGCTTTTGTCCCAGCGACAGGAACGACAGCAGCGCGGCGGTCTGCGCCAGTGCTTCGATCATCAGTACGCCAGGCATGACCGGCTTGTGCGGAAAATGGCCATTGAAGAACTCTTCATTGGCGGTCACGTTCTTGATTGCGGTGATGGTCTTGCCGGATTCCCAGGTCAGTACCCGGTCGACCAGCAACATCGGATAACGGTGCGGCAGGTAGAGTTTGATCTGATTGATATCGAGGCTATTCATTATTCTTTTCTGTCAGCGATTTGACGGTTTTTTCTAGAGTGCGGATTTTCTCACGCATCGTGCCCAAATTACGCACGACGACGGCAGTTTTTTCCCAGTCGGCGTTTTTGGCCAGCGGGTAGAAGCCGGTGTACTGGCCCGCTTCGGCGATCGAACGCGTGACCAGACTCCCCGACGAAATATGGACTTTATCGGCAATCGTCAAGTGCCCGAGCACCATCGCGGCACCACCGAACGTGCAGTACTTGCCAATCACGGCGCTGCCGGCGACCCCGACGCAACCGGCCATCGCGGTATGCGCACCGATGTGGCAGTTGTGACCAATCTGGATCTGGTTATCGAGCTTGACGCCCTCTTCGATGATCGTGTCCGCGAGTGCACCGCGGTCGATGCAGGTGTTGGCACCGATTTCAACGTCCTCGGCAATCATCACGCGACCGGTCTGCGGAATCTTGATCCAGGCCCCGCCTTCGTTGGCAAAACCGAAGCCGTCCGCGCCGATGACCGCGCCCGAATGAATGATGCCGCGTGCGCCAATCTGGCAGCGCGCCTGAAACGTTACCCGCGCATGGAAATGCGTGCCGACACCAACGTGGGCACCACGACCGATGAAGCAGCCCGCTTCAAGAATTACGGCATCGCCAATAACGGCGTCGGCTTCGATGACAACATGTGGTCCGACGTGGGCGTTCGCAGCAACGCGGGCCGAAGGATCAACGCAGGCACTCGGATGAATGCCAGCCAGAAACGGTGTCGTCTCGCGCGCCGCGAACAACTGCGCAACACGGGCGAAATACGCATACGGATTGTCGGTGACGATACGGCTGCCGGCAAATTCAGTACCCAGCGATGCATGGCCTGCCGGCGACAGAATCATCGCCGCGGCCTTCGTTGTCGCCGCGCTGGCGCGCAGCTTAGGATTGGTAAGAAAGGTGATTTGATCGTTGCTGGCATCATCGAGCGGCGCGATGCCGCTGATGCTCAGCCCGGCCTCACCGATCAATTGACCGCCCAGTTGGGCGACCAGGTCAACCAGGTGCATGGGCATGGTGGCCTTTCCTGGAAAATACTGCTTCGGTTGCGTGACGCTTTGCTGCCTGTTATTTGTTCAGCGCCTTGAGCACCTTGTCGGTGATGTCGATACGCGGACTAGCATAGACCGCGTCCTGGAACACGATGTCATATTTCTCGGCTTCGGCAATTTGCTTGATGACACGCGTCGTGCGTTCGAGCACCGAGGCCAGTTCTTCGTTCTTGCGCTGATTCAGGTCTTCGCGGAATTCACGCTGCTTGCGCTGGAAATCCTTGTCGAGATCGGTCAGTTCGCGCTGGCGCTTTGCACGCTCGGACTCGGTAATCAGTGCGACATCCTTGTCCAGCTTTTCGGACATCGCCTTGAGTCGCGCAGCGACTTCCTGCAATTCTTTGTCCCGCTTGGAAAACTCCTGATCGATCTTGACCTGTGCCGCCTTGGCCGGTGTCGCTTCCCGGAAGATGCGTTCAGTGTTGACGAAGCCGATCCGGGATTCCTGTGCCTGCGCCTGCGACGCCATACAAAATACTGCAATGACCGACAGGCGGATGGCGATTGATAATGGTGTCGGTAACTTCAAGGCGATTCTCCGCAATGCAAAAATTGATAATGCCAATGACCGGTCAGAAACCCTGGCCAAGTTGGAACTGGAAGCTTTGCTGACGATCCTCTGGTTTTGCATTGAGCGGCTTACCGTAACTCAAGCGCAGCGGACCAACCGGTGAGACCCAGCTGATACCAATACCAGCCGAATAACGCAAATCTGTCGCCTGAATTTTTTGCTGATCAGCAAAGACGTTACCGCCATCGACAAAGGTGTACCAACGCAAGCTGCGGTCGGCACCTGAACCAGGGAACGGAAACTGCAACTCTGCATTCAGAATCACGCGCGACGCGCCACCCAGCGGATCGCCGTTCAGTGCTTTTGGTCCGAGCGACGAGCTGTCATAACCACGCACCGAACCGATACCACCGGCATAGAAGTTCTTGAAAATCGGATAGGCCTTGCCGCCGTAGCCGCGACCGTAATCCAGTTCGGCATTGGTCGCCAAGGTGATGGTGCGGAACAACGGCATGAAATACTGGTGCTGATAAATCGCCCGGAAATATTTCAGGTCGCCAAGCGGTGCAATTTCGAGATTGGCACGCTGGTAGCGACCGGCCTGCGGCGACAGCGCACTGTCACGACTGTCGCGCTGCCATGCGATGGTCAGCGGGACACTGTTGGTGGTGGCGTTGGTGCCGTCACCAAAGTTGCGCACATAGGTCTTGTAGAGCTCGGGACTATCGTTGTGCAGCGGGTCACCGGTAAAGGTTTCGACACGGGTACGCTCGATACCGGCACCGAAGAACACCGTATCAAGTTCCGAAAACGGGACGCCGAATTTCATGTTGGCACCGAGCTGCTGAACGCGGTAATCGCCGGTGTTGATATCGGGCGGACGGGTTGTGCGCAGGAAGGTTTCGTAGCTGCGGCTGACACCATCGTCGGTGAAATACGGGTCCGATTGCGACAGCGCGATGGTGCGATTGCGCTTGCTGGTGTTGACATCCAGACCGACCGTGGTGCCGCTGCCGAAGGCATTGGCCTGCTGGATCGAACCGGTCAGCGTCAACTTCTCGCTGCTCGAAAAACCGGCACCGATCAGGATGTTACCGGTTGGCTTTTCAGTGACGGCCATGTTGATATCGACTTGGTCGGTCGTACCGGAGACTTCCGGCGTATCGATGGTCACTTCCTTGAAATAGCCGAGGCGGTCAACCCGGTCGCGGGACAGACGGATTTTCTGACCGTCGTACCACGAGTCTTCGAATTGACGGAATTCGCGCCGAACCACTTCATCGCGCGTTTTAGTATTGCCCGCAACGTTAATGCGGCGGACATACACACGCTTGCCCGGATCAATCAGAATCGTGAACGCGACTTCTTTTTTTGCGCGATCAATTTGCGGATTGGCATTGACGTTGGCGAATGCGTAGCCAAAGTTACCCATCCGTTCAGAAATCTTCTTGACGCTTTCGGTGAGCTTGTCGCCGGCATACAGCTCGCCGGCTTTCAGCGTCATCAGGCCACGCAACTCTTCTTCGCGACCGAATGTTTCGCCTTCAATCTTGACCGACGAGACGGTGTACTTTTCGCCTTCGCTGATGTTGATCGTGATGTAAATGTCTTTTTTGTCGGGGGTGATTGAGACCTGCGTCGATTCGACCTGGAACTCAAGGTAGCCACGGTTAAGGTAGAACGACTTCAGTGCTTCGATATCGCCGGTCAGTTTTTGCTTCGAGTACTGATCGGACTTGGTGTACCAGGTGAACCAGCCCGGTGTGCTCAAGGCAATGCGACTGCGGATTTCGCTATCGCCAAACGCCTTGTTACCCACTACGTTAATCTGGCGGATGCGGGCGGTTTCGCCTTCATCGACGGCGAACGTAATGTTGACGCGATTGCGTTCAACCGGAGTCACGGTGGTGGTAACGAGCACACCATACAAGCCGCGGCCAAGATACTGGCGCTTGAGTTCCTGCTCGGCGCGATCGACCAATGCCTTGTCGTAGGTGCGGGACTCGCCCAGGCCGATATCCTTGAGCGCCTTGTTCAGCTGGTCTTTGTCGAATTCCTTGATGCCGGTGAAGTCGACTGCGGCAATGGCCGGCCGTTCTTCAACCAGCACGACAAGCACGTCGCCCTCAGCCTCGATGCGAACATCCTTGAAGAAGCCAGTGGCATACAACGCCTTGATGGCGGCCGAGCCTTTGTCATCCGTAAAGGTTTCGCCGACACGCACCGGCAGATAGCTGAACACCGTACCGGCTTCGGTACGCTGGATGCCTTCGACACGGATATCCTTGACGATAAATGGTGCGACTGCCAATGCCTGCCCGGAACACAGGGCAAAAACGGCTAAGGCGATGAGGCGACGAGGTGTGGCTGGCAAAGCGTAAAGCGCGGAATGTAATTTCATTGGCTATGGTTGTGTTCAATACAGAGTTCAATACTCTTGGCGGGCAGTGTCAGGTCAGGAAACCAGGCGAACGATATCGTTGAAGACCGCAACCATCATTAATGACATCAACAGACCTATCCCAAGACGCTGGCCGAGCTGCCCGACCCGCTCGGATACAGGTCGCCCGGTCAAAACTTCCACCGAATAATACATCAAAAGACCCCCATCCAAAACCGGGATTGGCAGCAGATTCATCACTCCCAGACCGATGCTGATGGCAGCGATGAAACCCAGATAAGTGATCAGTCCGATCCGCGCAGTCTGGCCAGCGTAATCGGCAATCGTGATCGGACCGGAAATGTTCTTGATCGATGCCTCGCCAGTGATGACCTTGCCCAGCATCTTGAGCTGCAGGATGCCGCTATCCCAAGTGCGGACCACTGCCTTGGATACCGCTTGCACTGGCGCAGCGCGCACAGTCACCATCTCGATGCCACTGGCGATCTCGACCTTGATCTGGCCGATGGTCTTGCCGTCGCGCACGATGCTGGCGGGTGTCACCCTCACCGCCAGTTGTTCGCCGGCGCGCAACAGCGTCAGGCTCAGCGCTGTCGCAGGCGAGGCACGGACAAGATTGACGAACGCGTCGCCATCAGTGAGTGTTTTGCCATTCGCAGCCAGAATACGATCACCCGGTTGCAGGCCGGCTTGCTGGCCCGCGCCACCGGATTCGACTTGACCGAGCGTGGTTTGTGAACGCGCCAGTGCCAGTCCGAGTTTGCCGAGGAAGTCGCCTTCGAGATCATCGGCACCGAGCGCGCTGGACGGAATCGTCACGGTCGTTATGCGATTGCCACCGGACGAACCTCCATTGGCACGTTCCAGTTCAAGCCTCGCTGCAGTTTTTTCGACCGACAATTGCACCAGTTGCCAGCGCAAATCGGACCAGCCCTCGACTGCCTTGCCATTGATCGACATGACCCGTTCGCCGCCCCGCACACCGGCCTGAAAAGCCACCGTCTGTTCGGCGGGTGCGCTCAGACGCGCTGCAGGTTCCGGCACACCGTAGAGGTATAGCCCGGTAAAAATCAGGATCGCCATCAGGAAATTGGCTGCTGGCCCGGCGGCCACGATGGCGATGCGACGCCATACTGACTGGTTGGTGAATTCGCGCTTGAGGTCTTCGGCGCTGAGCTTGACGTCGGGCTGTTCGCGCTTGTCGAGCATCTTGACATAACCGCCCAGTGGCAATATCGAGACCGCCCATTCAGTCTGATCCGGTCCGAATTTGCGCGAATAAATGACTTTTCCCATGCCGACTGAAAAGCGCAAAACCTTGACGCCGCACAAACGCGCGACAGAGTAATGGCCAAGTTCATGGATGATGACCAGCGAACCAAGCGCAACCATGAATGCCAGAAGAGTTTGCAGGAAGGTCATGTTGTCAGGAAAGAGTTAGCCAGTTGGCGGGCATGCCGGTCTTGATCGAGCAGACCGGCAATATCGGCGACCGCATCAAATGAAGCGGCGTGCATGACCCGGTCGATCAGCTGGTCGATCTGACGGAACCCGATGCGCCCGTCGAGGAACGCCTCGACAGCCACCTCATTGGCGGCATTGAGTACCGCCGGCGCGCTGCCGCCCGTGGACAGTGCATCATACGCTAGCTTCAGACACGGAAAACGCAGCAGGTCGGGCTGGCGGAATTCCAGCTTCGCCAGCTGCGTCAAGTCCAGCGGCGCGACGCCGGAACTGATGCGTTCCGGATACGCGAGCGCATGGGCAATCGGCGTACGCATGTCGGGGTTGCCCAGTTGTGCCAACACCGAACCATCCAGATAGGACACCATCGAATGAATCACGCTTTGCGGATGGATGACGACCTCGATCTGATCATGCGTGGCACCAAACAGCCAGTGCGCCTCGATCACTTCCAGTCCCTTGTTCATCATCGTTGCAGAGTCGACAGAAATCTTGCGACCCATGACCCAGTTCGGATGCGCCACCGCCTGGTCCGGCGTGACCTGATCGAGTGTCTCGACGGCACGATCAAGAAAAGGTCCGCCTGATGCCGTCAGTAGAATCCTGGCGATGCCGTGATGATCGAGGTTGCGCTGGTAAGGTTGCGGCAGGCACTGGAAGATTGCATTGTGTTCGCTGTCGATCGGCAACAAGGTCGCACCACTGGCGGCGATCGCATCCATGAACAATTGGCCGGACATGACCAGCGCTTCCTTGTTGGCGAGCAGGATTTTCTTGCCGGCGCGGGCGGCGGCCAGTGTCGGCGCGAGGCCGGCGGCACCGACGATCGCTGCCATCACGGTGTCGCAACCGGCACCGCTGGCCACGGCGCACAGCGCCGCTTCGCCATAGCTGACCTCGGTGGCAATGCCATCCGACTTGAGCAATCCTGCCAGCTCCTGCGCTGCAGCAGCGGTACCGACTACCGCCACATCGGGACTGAAGCGCGCACACAGCGCGGCCAGTTCAACGACTTTGGTGTGCGCAGTCAATGCATGGATTCGGTAGCGATCCGGATGGCGCGCGATCACGTCGAGGGTTGAAATCCCGATTGAACCCGTGGCTCCAAGTATCGTTATGTTTTGCATCCGTTCTTTCGGTAAGTCATTCGGTACAACAGCGCAGTTCAGAGCCAGTAGCCAATCAGCACCGCCAGCGGCAACGTGGGCAACAGCGCATCGATGCGATCAAGTACGCCACCATGGCCGGGCAACAGGTTGCTGCTGTCTTTCATGTCGACGCGACGCTTGAGCTGGGATTCGAACAGGTCACCGACGATGCTGGCACCGACGAATACGACCATCACACCGACCAGTCCGGGCCAGCCCCAGCTGGTTTGCACGTGGACGGCAAACGTATCGGCCAGCGCGGGAACAAATACCGATCCGCTCGCCAGCACCAGCACGGCCAGGCAACCGCCGACAGCACCTTCCCAGGTCTTGCCGGGAGAAATCGACGGCGCAAGCTTGTGTTTGCCGAAGGCCTTGCCTGAAAAATAGGCACCGATATCAGCGACCCAGACCAGCGTCATGACCGAAAACAGGTACAGCGGTGACCAGCTATACAGCACCGCGACCGCCAGAAAACAGCCAAGCAGGGCAATTCCGTAGACCAAACCAAGCAAGCGATTGCCGAACCCGTCCAGCGGTGGCAAACCAAGCTTCAGGGATGGCATGAACCGGATCGCCCACAGCGCCACGCAGATGCCGAAAAAGACTTTCTGGTTAACGAAGCGCGCATTGAGCATCAGGAACAAAAACAGCGCCGTCCATAAGACAGCGCCGATGAGTGCTCGCTTGCTACCGAACAGACGCAACATTTCCCAGCTGGCTGCGGCAAAAAATGCGCCCATCATCAACAGGAACAACTCGGGGGATTTCGACAGCACGACGAGCAGCAGCACTGCCAGCAAGGCCACCGCGGTGATGACACGGGTCTTGAGCATCAGGACGCCTTTTTCTGCTCGACGAGCTGTTCGCTGGTGCGACCGAAACGCCGCTCGCGCTGCTGGTACGACGTGATGGCCAGCTGCAATGCAGTGGCATCGAAATCGGGCCAGTAGCTGTCGGTGAAATACATTTCGGAATAGGCCAGTTGCCACAACAGGAAGTTCGAGATGCGCTCTTCTCCGCCGGTGCGGATGAACAGGTCCGGCTCCGGCGCATAGGCCATCGACAGGAACGGCGCGAGATCGTCTTCGTTGAAATCAGTGCGCCCTGGCTGCCGGGCGACCAGCTGGTTGACTGCTTGCATGATGTCCCAGCGTCCACCGTAGTTGGCGCAAATCGTCACGGTCAGACCGGTGTTGCCAGCAGTGCGCTGCTCGGCACTGGCGATCATTCCACGCAATTTGTCATCGAAGCGGCTCAGCTCGCCGACCACTTTCAGACGAATGCCATTGGCGTGCATCTTGGAGACCTCGCGGTCGAGCGCGGTGACGAACAGCCGCATCAGTAGTGTTACTTCATCAGCCGGACGACGCCAGTTTTCGGAACTGAAGGCAAACAGGGTCAGGTATTCGACGCCGCTACGGGCGCACGCCTCGACGGTGCGGCGCACTGCATCGACGCCCTTGACGTGACCGGTCACGCGCGGCAAAAAGCGCTTGGTGGCCCAGCGCCCGTTGCCGTCCATGATGATGGCAATGTGGCGGGGTATCACGGAAACCAGGGGAACCGCTGCAGTGGAACTGGGATGCGTCGTCATGGCTCACTTGGAAGTAAAAAAATAGTCGGATTGGCTGCCGGCTATACCGTCAGCACTTCCTTTTCCTTGTCGACTACCAGCTTGTCGATCTCGGCGACAAACTTGTCGGTCAGTTTCTGGATTTCGTCCTGGGCACGACGCTCATCGTCTTCCGAACATTCCTTGTCCTTGAGCAGCTTCTTCAGACTCTCGTTGGCATCGCGACGAATATTGCGGATCGCAATCTTGGCATCTTCCGCTTCGCTCTTGACCAGCTTGACCATTTCCTTGCGGCGTTCTTCGGTCAGGGCCGGCGTTGGCACGCGGATCAGATCGCCCTGGGTCGATGGATTCAGACCAAGGTCGGCGTCGCGGATGGCTTTCTCGACGACCGATACCATTTTCTTTTCCCACGGCTGAACACCGAGGGTACGGGCATCGACCAGCGTGACATTGGCCACCTGAGTCAACTGGGTCGGATTGCCGTAGTAATCGACCATGATATGGTCCAGCATGCCGACGTGGGCACGGCCGGTACGGACCTTGGCGAGGTCCGTTTTCAGGGTTTCAATCGACTTGTGCATGCGTTGATCGGTATTTTTTTTGACGTCAGCGATAGTCATGCGGTTCTCCTGTGCTTGCAAAAGGAATGTAGTGGAATCAGAAAATAATGGTACGGATCAGATATGGACCAGCGTGCCTTCGTCAGCGCCCATGATGACGCGCTTGAGCGCGCCCGGCTTGGTGATCGAGAACACCTTGATCGGCAATTTCTGGTCACGGCACAACGCAAACGCGGTTGCATCCATGACCTGCAAATGTTTGGAGATGGCTTCGTCGAACGTAATCGTCGTGTAGCGTGTTGCGCTGGGATCCTTTTTCGGATCAGCACTGTAGACGCCATCGACTTTGGTTGCCTTCAATACGATCTGGGCACCGATTTCGGAACCACGCAGCGCGGCGGCCGTGTCGGTGGTGAAAAAGGGATTACCGGTACCGGCCGCAAAGACGACGATCTTGCCTTCTTCCAGGTATTGCAGTGCTTTCGGACGGACATAAGGCTCGACCACCTGCTCGATGCTGATGGCCGACATCACGCGTGCGACGATACCCGCCTGACGCATCGCATCGGCCAATGCCAACGAGTTCATCACCGTGGCCAGCATGCCCATGTAATCGGCCGTCGCCCTATCCATGCCCTGCGCACCGGGAGCAACGCCACGAAAAATATTGCCGCCGCCGATAACGATGGCAAGTTCGACGCCGAGCGCCGAGACTTCGGCGACATCGGCCACCATGCGCTCGATGGTGGCGCGGTTGATGCCATAGGCATCGTCGCCCATCAAGGCTTCGCCGGAAAGCTTTAACAACACGCGCTTGTAAGCTGGTTGGGTCATGAACAGAACTCCTGTTGTGCTCTCGCAAGCGATGTCACTGGGTGGGTAAGCGAATCTGATTAAGCGCCATTCTCAGGCCAAACTGCTGGAAAATCCAGTCTGCCGTCAGCGTGATCAAATTCAGCGGATGGAGCCACGGATCGGCTCCGGGAGCGCCTGACAAAAAATGCTGGCCGCTTGCACTACCGTCTCGCCAAGGACCACAGGTGAAACATCAGTCCAGCATTCTTTGTCAGACGTTCCCTGCAACAGGCACAGGACCCGTTGCAGGAAGTAAAAAACGGGCCTCGCAGCCCGCTTGCTAATTTATGCCTGCTTTGTTGCAGCAGCGACTTGCGCAGCAACTTCGGCGGCGAAATCGTCCTGCTTCTTTTCAATGCCTTCGCCGACGATGAACATCTTGAACGACTTGATCGAGGCGCTATTGGCCTTGAGCATTTGCTCGATGGTCTGCTTGTCATTCTTGACGAAGGTCTGGTTCAGCAACGAGACTTCCTTCAGGAATTTCTGGATCGAACCTTCGACCATCTTGGTCACGATGTCGGCTGGCTTGCCGGATTCGGCAGCTTTCAGTGCGGCAACCGACCGCTCTTTTTCGATCAGGTCGGCCGGCACTTCATCCGACGACAGCGACACTGGCTTCATTGCAGCAATGTGCATGGCGACATCTTTACCGACCTGGTCATCAGCCGCGTCGAATTCGACGGTGACGCCGATTCGTGTGCCGTGCAGGTAGGAGGCCAGTTTAGCGCTAGTGTCGAAGCGCTCAAAACGGCGAATCGACATGTTCTCGCCAATGCGACCGATCAGGGTAGCGCGCTGTTCTTCGACGGTCTTGCCATCGAGTGGCAAGGCCAGCAATGCAGCGACGTCAACCGGATTGTGCAGAGCAACCAATTTTGCGCAGGCGTTGGCCAGCGCAATAAATTCGTCATTCTTGGTGACGAAGTCGGTTTCGCAATTGACTTCAACCATCGCACCGACTTTGCCATCCATATACGCGGTGACAACGCCTTCGGCGGTCACGCGCGATGCAGCTTTGGAGGCCTTGCCGCCCAATTTGACACGCAGAATTTCTTCTGCCTTGACTGCGTCGCCACCGGCTTCGGTCAGCGCCTTCTTGCATTCCATCATTGGCGCATCGGTCTTCGCGCGCAGTTCACCCACCATCGCTGCTGTAATTACCGTCATCACTATCTCCTTGCATGAGGAACGCCACAGCGGGCGTTCACAATTGAATGGTGCTTAAATTTATTCGAAAAAAAAGGGCAAATGACTTTGCCCCTTTATGAAGCTCAACTATTCAAACAACTACTTAGGCTTGCTCGCTCACTTCGACGAAATCGTCACCGGTCTTGACGGCTTCAACGACATCAGCCAGGGAACTGGCACGGCCTTCGAGGATTGCGTCAGCGACGCCGCGGGCGTACAACATGATGGCTTTAGACGAGTCATCGTTACCTGGAATGATGTAGCTCACGCCTTCTGGCGAGTGGTTGGTATCAACCACGCCGATGACCGGGATGCCCAGCTTGGCGGCTTCGGTGATCGCGCCTTTGTGGTAACCGACGTCGACGACGAAAATGGCGTCAGGAATGCCGCCCATATCCTTGATACCGCCGATAGATTTTTGCAGCTTGATCATTTCGCGCTCAAACATCAGGCCTTCTTTTTTGCTCAGCTTTTCAACTGAACCGTCAGCGATCGATGCTTCCATTTCTTTCAGGCGCTTGATCGAGGTCTTGATGGTCTTGAAGTTGGTCAGCATACCGCCGAGCCAGCGCTGGTCAACAAAAGGCATGCCGGCGCGTGTTGCTTCGGCAGCGACGATTTCGCGCGCTTGACGCTTGGTACCAACCATCAGGATGGTGCCGCGGTTCGATGACAACTGCTGGATGTACTTCATTGCATCCTGATACATGACCAGGGTTTTTTCGAGGTTG